>NZ_JAJQRC010000008.1:0-102836 GCF_046533115.1 Treponema sp. TIM-1 | reverse complement strand
CTTACAACGCCCCTTTCAGGTCCGCTGCTCCTCGCCGGCCGGGCTCTTCCCTCCCCTTCCCTATATTGCCAAATATCACCGCAGCCCCCTTCCGGAACGCCGCTTTCCTACCCCGTTTTTGACGGGTTTGCAGAGTATACTATACCTTCCTCAAAATTGTCAAGAACCTGAACTGCTTTTTTGACCATTATTTTGAGCCTTTTTCAAAATTTAATTGATTTTGAAAAAGCGGTTATGTCTGAAATTACGCCCCTCCGCCTTTCTTTTACATCCAAGGCCCTTTGACCGGCAAATTTTGCCGTTCAAAATCATAGCCCTTCCGGACCAGGGGATTTTGGAAAAGCCCCAATTCAAAAAACCCGCGATTTTTTCGGCGGTAAGAAAGACCATACTACACTTTAAAAATAATTACAAGCCCTTTTTCGGTTTTTTTTTTATTTTTTCCCCGGCTTCGATCTCCGACCGGATCCCGAAACCGGCTTATGGACCTCCCGCCGGAAGGTAGGTTCTTGAGTATGGAACCGCCAAAAAAGTAGGGTTTTTACCCTTTCCTGCCCTGCAGTTCCTGTTCCCGCTTTTCAATGCCCTCCTTTACCGAGGCAATTTCGGCAAGGATCACCTTTATGGCGGGAGTATCGGGAGTAATACCGGGACTTTCATGTTCCACCAGGGCGCTGTAGACCTCGGTCCCCAAACGGCCGATGAGTTTTTGAGCCTGGCCCTCAAGCTGTTTTATTTCCAGCTTTAAAATCGTGGTTTCCCCCAGATCTTGGGCCTTGGTCCCGGCCTTTTGCAGGATATCCTTGGATGCCTTGTATCCCTTTTCACCCAAATCCTGGGCTTTAGCCCCTGCTTTGGCCACAAATTCCTTTGAAACCTGGGCGCCGGTCTCGAAAAATTCCTTCATTCTGTCACTAAATGGCATAGTTCCTCCTTAAGCCGTCTTAAAAGTCCAGGTAAGGGCGGCTTTATTTACGCATGATTCCAAGGATGGCTAGATCGTCGAACTGATCGTCTTCCTTAAGATGAGTATAGCACATATAGGTATCATTGCCAGGGCCCTCCCGGGTATTAAAACAATATTCCCGGTATTGCAGGAAATGATCCTGTAAAAAACGGTCTACTGTTTTGTCTACCAATACCCGGGAATCCTCCCGGGCCTGGGGATCCCGGTAACAGCGGAACATTTTTTCCACCGAAACCAGGGCCAGGATGGCTTCTTCCACGGTACCTTTACAGGTGGTAAAATCAAAAAGCAGTTTCTTCTCCCCCTCGGGATCATGATATTTATACAGGGAATAGATCTTTTTATTCATCACCCCGTTGATGATATCCGTGACCCGGTCATAACCCAGGGTTTCATCCCCCTGGCCTGCCCGGTGGTTCCCGTGGGGGGTATCCGGGGGGCCATCGGTACAGAGGATCTCCTTAAAGTTTTGGTTCCGGAATTTTCGCTTGGAATCCTCAATGCCGTCGGTATAGAGGAACAGAATATCCCCCTGGTTAAAGGTAAGGGTTTCTACCGTATATCCTCCCATGGATTCCACCTCGGCGTTAGACAATACCCCGATAGCCGGGGTCGCCCGCAGGGTGGTGGCGTTCATTTTATGGTTCGATGCGTCATACCAATGCACGATATTGTCCCCGGCATTACAGAACCGGGCCAGCCCGGTTTGGGAATCAAAGAGGCAGAGGGTAAAGGCGGCGAACCGATCCCTAAAGGCTTGGCTTTCGATAAAGTCGTTGATCTGATACGCCAGCTCCTCTATATGCAGCCCCTTTTCGGTGGGCTCCCAGTTTTTAAAATAGGTGAGAAATATAGTAGCCACCTGGATCATGATCAGGGCCGCAGGGATCCCCTTGCCGGCCACATCACATATTATAACGGCAAAGTACCGGCCGTCCAGATCCAAATAATCAAAATAATCCCCCGAAACCCCCTTGGCCCCCTCATAATACCCAAAAAAACTGAGGTCCTTCGTATCCTTGCGGCCAAAGGTCAGCTTGTCCCCTGCATGGTTGGTCTCCAGGGGGATGAACTTTTTCTGTACCTCCTTACCGATGGAAAGATCATGGGATGCCAGGGCGGCCTGTACCAGGCCCTGGGTCATATCGTTGATGGTCTTTCCCAAAAGGGCGATCTCATCCCCGGAGCTAATCTGAATGTCCACCCCCGCGAGCCGGGTCTTATCCTCCGTATCCCGGATAAGGGCCACGTGATCCATCAGCTTCCTGAGGGGGCGGATAAGCAGGGCCGAGAGGATCGACGCCCCCAGGATACCTATGAGGAGGGCGGTGAGCGCCACCGCCAGGATGATCTCCAGCAGGGTCCGCTGCTCCCGGGATAGCAGTTCTATGATGGAATCAATGGAAATTTCCAATCGTATGAGGCCCCGGAAATAGGTATCCTCCACGCCTTGGCGGTACATGACGGGCTTAAAGAGGATAAACCTACGGTTCCCCGCTTCCGTAAAATATTCGGCGGGATACTCCGGCTCAGAACCGATCTCCCGGCTTATTTCGGCCAGCTTTTCGGTTAACCGGTCGTCCAGGGAACGGGTGGTGACCTGGATGTCCTCCATCCGCTGCCGGCTGGCCGTATCGGTGTTGAGGGTTAGGGAGATCCCTTCCTGGGTAAGGGCGGCGATACTGGCGGTAAGATCCCCCACTTCCTCCCGGGCCCGCTGGTCCAGTTCCCGGACGATCCCCTCCAAGCGGGGGGAAAGGGTATCCTGGAGCCGGGAGATACCGGGTTTAAATTCCAGGGTGTCTATCTTGGAAAGGATAGCCGGATCATTGGTGGCCCAGACATAGTCGTCAAATATGGTGGAGTCAGCACCAAACCCGGTGATGGTTACATACCCCGCCTCCGGGATGGACGAGGATTGGTCCGGGAGGAAGCCCAGTTCCAGCAGGTCCTCCGCGGGGAGGAAGAGCCGGGCGCCGGAGGCAAGGCCCTCTAAAAGTACGACCGATCGGTTCCAAAGTCCCTGGAGTAGGGTGGTCTCCTGGATCCTGATCATCATATAGTAAAGGGGGGCTGAAACGATCAGTACCACCAGGAGTACCAGGGTTATGGTATATGAAGCGAGTTTTAAACGCAGCCCCATCCCCCGGCGTCTGATTATTTTTATCTGTTTTTTCTTTTCCATAGGCATAAGATCTCCTGTCATGAGGGCGGCCGCCTCCACCTGTATGGCGGCGTTATCCGCCATAACCGTTCCAATACCCCGGACCGAAGTGACGGATCCTATACCGCAGAATGCCGTGATCACCATGATGAGGGGCAGGATCATATTGAACACCCACCGGCGTTCCCTCGAAATCCTCCAGGAGGGCTGCCAAATCCGGGAATAATCCCCATATTTGACGGTCCCGATCTCATCCACCGAGACCAGGGGATCGGTCAGATAAAGCCCCCGGAGGGGATGTTCCACGCCGATGCGATAACGGCCTTCCAAAATATCATCAATCCCTTCCAGGGTAATTTCCCGGTCCGACCGAATTTGAAAATCCCCCCGGGCCAACTGGAATTCCCGGTCATAGGGAGAAAACCCGTCCAGGTCCAGAAATATCCGCCTTACGGCGCCGTTTTCGGTAAATCCCCGTCCGAGGATCCTGAGGGAAAGCACCCCCTGATCATCCTGGTGGGCATCCACGTAACTGATATACGTATGGGGGACGTATTTATTGGTTCTCAAGAAGACCCGGGAGGGCTCGCCGATATTCCCCGCCGCGTCCACGGCGGCCAGGGTAAAGCTCCATATCCCGTTATCCTGATTGGTATAGGAAACCGAGAGGGCCCTTCCCATGATCCGCGGAGAGGGCCGGGAGACCGGGGGAAACTGTTTTTCGGCGGCGGATAAAAAATCTTCCCGTCCCAGGGCACTCAAGGGGCCCACCGGACCGAGGTACTCCAGTTTCCAGGTATACCCCGCGATATCCGGTACCGCGGACCATCCCAGGGAAAAGGTATTGGAGAGGAGGTACCCCTGGTCATCCGTGGGGGGGTCGATAAGGTTCACCGCCGGGGGCGGGGTAATATCCCGGAGGTATTCCAGCCGGACCGGGGGAGACCAGTTTCCCGCGTAATCCTGGGCAATCAGGGTAAAATACCAGGCTCCCTCCCCATCGGCGTTTTCCTCCACCGACCGCTCCGCATCGGCGGAGACCCGGATCTGTTTTGGGGGCTCGGCTTCGGGAGAGCGGCTCCAGACATAGGAAAAACCCCGAATCCCCGAAGGATCATAGGGAATATTCCAGGAGATCCGCACCCGGTTTCCCCGGCTGGGCCTGCCGGGGGTAAAATTCTCAGCCCTAAGCCGGGGCGGGGTAACGGACCGGTCGGGAAACCGGGCATATATCCGGTCCATCCCCCGGGATGTCCCCTGCCAAAACAGGGAGAGACCGTCCCTATCCACCACCGGACGGACAAAAATCGCGGCCCGGCCGGCGGCACCGGAAAGCTCGTAATTTTGCCAGGCGGCTCCCGATTTTTGGGCCAGGAACACCTGATTGTTCCCCCGACGATTATCAAACCAGACGAGGGTGATTTCCCCTTCGTACCAGAAGGCTATGGGATTATTCCCATAGCCTTCGTCGGTGTTGATCCGCTCGACTATTCCTTCGACATTTCCGTTTTCCCGGATAAAGGCGCCGTAGATCTGGGGGGGGCCGGCGGCATACCGGCGTTCCCAGACCAGGTAGAGCCGGTTGTTCTGGGCCAGCAGAAAGGGCCGCTGGTTGTCAAACCGATCCGCCGAGGCGGCGGTATTGGGGGAAGGGGTTTGGAATTGGGTGATCCGCCGGGGAGGAGTCCAGGTTAGCCCGCCGTTGGAGCTGGCGGTGATAAACAACTGAAAGGCGGGGTTCTCTTCCCCCTTCACCAGGGACTGAAAAACCACATAATCGGTGCCGTTTACGGAACTCAGGGTGGGAAGAAAATTGAGGGTTAGGGAACCATCCCGGACCAGGGGCGTAAAGGAGGACCAGGAAAATCCGTCGAGGGACCGGGCATAATACAGGTCCAGGGACTGCCCTACCCCGCGGCTGATAAAGAGGTAGTACCCCCCCCCTGAGCGGGAAAAGATCCGGGGGGCTAGGGAAGTTTCGGAGCCAAAGTTAAGGCGGACCTTACGAAAGGTTTCGCCCCGGTCATCGGAAATAAGCAGTTCCGTTTCGGTGGAAGAAACCGCCGCCGCGATAAGGATCCGGCCGCCTGGGTCCATGGCGGCGCTTAAAATAGCCGGTTCGGCCCCCCCATAGACATAGGGCCCCCCCACGGCAGGGTGAAAGCGCCAGGTCCCGTCGGCGGCCTTAAGCGCCAGGGAGACGGTGATAAGCCCGTCCCCGGCTGTATTGGAACCGGCGGCGGGAATGTCCCGGCTCTCCTGCCAGGCCACCATGGACATATCACCGTTGGAAGCCGCCACGGGAAAGCTGCCCGCTCCGGGGGAAAAGACCTCCGGATTCTCCCAATAAAAGTCCGAGAGGGCATAGAGCGTCCGGGACAAAAAAAGGAGGAACGCCAGGGAGAAAAGCCGCCTTCCCAAACCATGCTTCCGATGCCTGCCGGTATCTTCGTTTGAGGGGAGATCCATTATACCGGCCCTTTCCATCATAATACCGACTCGATCCGGCGCTGTAACGCGATGATCTTGGTTGAATTACGGTATCGGGGGTTTCGTAAAAGCTGCCGGATGATGGACAGGGCGGTAATGGGATTACCCTCCTGTAATTCCTGGACCGCCCGTTGGTAATCCGCTTCGGCATCATCGTCCAGAACAATGGCTTCCGTTTCCCCCATGCCGGTTTGAACATAGTCCCTGAGGGCCAGGGCCTGGCGGTTATGGGGGTTTAAGCGCAGGGCCTGGTTCAACAGTTCCAGGGCAAAGGGGTACTGACTGCGGTCCTGGGGATCGATCATGTTTTCCGCCGCAACGGTAAGCTCATTGGATTGGGCCAGGTCCTGGGGATTCGGCGGAGGCAAACGATAACCCATATCCAGTTCCGCCTGGTCCAGGATATCCCCCAGGCCCGGATACTGGGGGTTGATCAGGGCCAGGGTTTGGAGGTCATCAAAGGCATCGCGGGATCGACGCTTGATACCGGCCACCGCTTCGTCCAGGCGGCGGCGGAAGGAACGGTTAAAGGCGGAAGGGTTCGTAATCTGATCGATCCGTAGTTCCAAAAAATCCGCTTCATCGTTAACCGGAAATAACAGCCGTATCTGCTGGGTTTTTTGCCGGGCTTCGGTTAATTTGGTAAGCCCCGCGCTCCGCCGGTCCGTATTGATAAAGAGGAGCCCCTCGGCGTAGGATTTTTTCGCGTCGCTCAAAAGCTGGCTCATCTCCGCATAAAGGGGGGCCGTGACGGGAATAACCCTGCCGGATCTGAGGGAACGGGCTCCCCGGATCAGGGTTAACCAATAGGTAATTTCGGAATTTTCCACGCCGGCGCTGATCCGGTACCGGATCAGCATTTCTTCGGCCTCGTCAAAATTACCGGCAAAATAGATTTCCCGGACTTTATTTATCAGGTCCCGGACTTCCCGGAGGAGGTCTTCATCCTCCGGCCCGATTTGGGCGATTTCCTGATGCGGGGTAAAGGCAGGCGTCAATTCCCCGGTATCAGGAACCGGGGTTTCGGCGGCACGGGGCTGCTCAAACGCAGGGTCCGGGGGCGGTTTTACTTTATCAGGCTCCGAAGGGGCATACTGAGCGATACGGGGAAGGGCGGGCCCCGGATCGCCACCGGCGGTAAAACCCGCCGAATGGCCGGATCGGTTTCCTGGGTCCCAAACTTCGGTTTGGGACGGATCTGTATCCCCCTGTCCCTGGGCATGGACATCAAGAATGGCCGCTTTTAGGGATAAAACAACCATTAAAAGCAAAAAAAAAGGCTTTTTCCGCCGATGGAGGCCGATCATTTTTTAGTATACCCTTGAGGCGTTTCCAAAACCCGGTGGGATTTGAAAATGCCTCCTTTTAGTATCGGCACAAAGGGGTAATATCTAAATTACGAACCCGGGTTTGCGGGCGGGAATGGGAAGATTTGTTCAAAAACCAACCGGGAGTTCCGGGGTTTCCCTAATGTTTGCGCCGAAAAACCCGGTAATTAATGGTGGGAAAAATATTATGCTGCCGTTCCAGGTTAGTCAGCCATTCGGTACTGATATAGTTGCTTCCCAGGGATTCATAGATGGTGGTAAAATTCCGCAGGGCCCCTTCAATTTGGCTCCGGGCATATTCGGGGGACTCCCCCTTATAGAGCATCTTCGCCCAGTCGGAAGCCTGGGCCAGGAGGATCTCCCGGGCGGCCTGATTCAGGGCCCGCTCCTTGAGCCCCGTATCATCGACAAAACGTTCGGCCAGTTCTATCATCCGTTCCAGGGAACGGATCACGTGACGGTATATCCAATCGTTGGTGGCATCCAGCCACATTTCGGCGTATCCGTTAACCCCCCAGGAAGAAAATTCCGGAACCACCGTGACATAGGAACCGGGGGGCTGTTTATACAGGTACTCCGCGGGATTCATAAATTGAATCTCCTCTCTTTGGGCCCCCTCCCGAAACAGGGCCTCAATAAACCGCGACCCCTCATACCAGCAGCGCCCAAAGGTATCCGCGTCATAGGCGCAAAGACTTATGGCGGTCTCATCCATATATTCCTCGGCCTTTTTAAACCGGGCGATACGGTTTTCCAGGAATATCCGGGCATGCTCCCGGGCCTTTTCCACGGCCGATTCGGGATCGTAGAGGGGCTTGGGGGCCACCGCCGGAGAGCGGCCGTCCCCCTGACTCCGGTACTTAAACCCTGTCCGGGCACGAACACCGCCGGGACCCAGAAAGGGCTTGATCAGCTCCGCGGGAAGCTCATAGCCCACGTCATCCCGGCAATCCTGATACCGTGGATCAAAGGAAAAACCCGTCTCCGGTTCCGCCAGATCCCGGGCGGCGTAATGATCCCGGGACAAGAGCAAAATTCCCGCGGGGGTTTTTGCCGGATAAAAAGTTCCCCGGACCGGCGGAGGGGTCCCCAAAAAAAACGCATGGGAATCAACGACGGTATAGCTGAATCCATAGGATCGGATCTGTTTATCCAGTTCATCGTTCCAGCCGAGTTCCGGAAGCCAGAACCCCTGGGGATTGATATCAAAAAAACGGCGATGGGAGGCAATCGCCACCTCAAACTGGGCCTGAACCGCTTCGGTGTAATTGGCATAAAAGGGCAGGAACGCATAGGTGGCGGCGGTGGCTAACAGCTCCACCTTTCCTTTTTTTTGATAATAGTCAAATATTTTAAGAATATTCCCCTCATACCGCTCGGTAAAAAGAATCCGTCTATCCACCGCCTGGTCGTAAAAAAACCGGCAGAGTCTCTGCATCGCCGGATCTCCCTCGGTCCGCTTGATTTCCTGAAAGCCGAATTCTATTTGCCGGTCGGTAAATTCCAAATATCTTCGGATCAGCGACTCATCGCTTAACATGTGGCACAGTGGAGGAGAGAGGGAAAGGGCCAGCCGGAAGGGAACATGATCCGCGTCCAGGCGATCCAGGGTTTCCAGCAAGGGAAGATAGGTTTCGGAGAGGGCTTCAAAAAACAGGCGTTCTTCTATTAACCAGGGAGGGTCGGCAGGGTGGACAAAGGGCACATGCATATTCAATACCATAGAAATAATATGGCGTTTATTCATAATCCGTACCTTCAGAAATTACCACCGCGATGCATACGGGGCAAACGATCGGTGTTACGGAGGATCCGAAGCTCATCAATTCCGGATAACCGCGTCAGCGGTTCCGGAGCGCTTTGCCATTCCGGAAGATTGAGCAGTCCCGGCAGCTTAAAGGGCCGGGACACGGCTAAAACTATTTCCTCCCCCCCCCGGCCGGCATCAATCTCCACCCGAAACCGCCCCCCCGAAGGGGGAAACCCAATATACCAGGCGGTATCCCCGATTCCCACGGGGATAATAAAAGAATCATCCGGGTTGAAGGCCGCTTGTTTTTTATCGGCCTGGGAAACTATTTTCAAATGATACCCCTCAAAATCATCGGCCCGTTCGTGGAGGTCCTTATCATACTTTTTGATTTCCCAAAAAGTATAAACCCACAGGGGATCCCGAAGCAGCACGTCAATATAGGTAATATTGTACTGTTTGGGGACCGGCGCCGGCTCCAACAGATCCATCTCCCGGAGGGGAATTTCGCTTTCCCGCCCGGAACCATCCGGCTCCCCGCCCTCCGGATCCAATAATTCTTCTATTATAAAAACCCGTTCCGTACCCGGGGGAATATCCACCCCGTAACTATCCGCCAGCTTTGCCAGCTCAGCGGTAGTCAAACTTTCCAAATAAGACCGTGTAAGCCGATAATCATCCATATTTTGTTGATAATGAGAAAAAGAGAGACCATTGTCAAGGAGGTCTTACCGGAAGACAAATTTATCCTTGTCACGAAAAATTTCGGTTTTTATTTCCGTTACCGGCACCCACTGGACCAGGAAAGAGATTTCCGGGTTTAGTTTGTATACTGGACGGCTCGGGTCGGTACTATCCAGATAGGGGGTCATGGTTAGTCCCAGTTTGGCGTTCCAGTCCCCCAAATGGTGAAGGGCGGTGAGTTTTATCGATCTTAATTTAAATCCCGAAGATTTCCTGAGGTCTTCCCGGTCAAACCTGAAGGAATTCAACAGATCCTTAAACAAATTTCTCTCTCCCGGCAGGTCGGCGGTAAATTTGAGAAAGGGAAGGTCCTGAAAATACCGGAAGATAACGGCGTTTTCCGAGGTCGCCTCAAAGGCCAGATCAAGAAAATTGGTGACCCCCAGGGTAAATCCCATGGAAAAGGTAAAATTAGAATTGGTATACCGCTGTAAATCAAAGGCAAGGGCGGAATTTATCCGTAAGCCCAGGGAGAGCCGATCTTGCCAAAGGGAAGCCCGTTTAAATTCTCCCACAAACCCAAGTTTAAACTCCTTCATGTTTAGTTTTTCCGGCTCATTGGTCAGCCGCCAGCCTTCTTCGCCTTTTTTGGTTATTAATTCATAGGTCTTGGAACGGATGGCGACAAAGGATGCCGAAAGTCCCTTCCACACCAAGGAGGTGGTGAGATTGGTAAATTCCTCCACCTCGGGGCTGTACACCATGCTCTGCTGCAAATAGGTGTTCGGAGTGAAACGCAGGGTTTCGGTAACATACAGGGGATCCCAGGTCCGGTCACTCTCAAAGGGATCATTGATTTTGTTGCGGATATTGGTTTCGGTCAACCAAATCCTCAGGTAGGCGTCTTCGGATATGGCCGAATCCTTGGGGGGCAAGTCCGTGGTAAGGGAGAGGGTTTGGTTTTTTTCCCGTACCGACGCGGCAATATTGGCGGCGAACCGGTGGATCTCTATATTCGTATTATCCCATTTACCGTATAATATGTCCCAGTCCGGGTCCTGACCGGTTCCGACAAAAGAAGATTTAGCGATAAGCCCCCTTAGGGTATACTGTATATTGGAATTCCCCCATACGGCATTTTGGTACAAGGGTTTTATCGTGGTAATAAATTCCGAAGAGGTACTAAAGGACGTAGCGCCATACGTCCGTGCCCGGGCGCTGTTCACCGCGCTAGGCGTAGAAAATTCCCTGGCATCTTCATTTAAAAAAACATAATCCTGCCATGAAGCGGAACCGAAAAAACGTAAGGACGTGGTGTATAAGGAGCTTACCGGTTCCTTGAAGGTAAAGGTGAAGCTTCCGTCGGTCCTGAAACTGCTCAATATCGAAGACACATCGCTCCAGTCAACCTGATCCACGGCAGGCCACTGGGAATGATCAAATTGAAGCTCGGTGACACCCGCGGGATTAAAAAAGTAGTCAAAGGTAAATTGGCCCCCGCCGCTGGTGGTGACCAGATCGAATTGCTGGCTCAAAACCGGCGGCTGTAGGGGATCCGAAGCATCCCCGCTGCCGATTTCATCGGTGCCCTCTCCCCAGGGGGATCGGGGGGTACCGAGGGTGGCCAGGGGATCATCCTGGACAGTCGCCTCCTCGGAAGCCGGGGGCGGGGTTACGGTGGCAGGCGCGTTATATCCCAGGGTCAGGGGGGTCCCTGAAATGGAAGTACTAATGGAAAAGATGGTAAATTTATTCGGATAGAAAAAAGTCCGGGTCGGAGAAATGTCGTTAGAGACATTGGAGGACTTGGTTTCAAAAGAAATGGCGCTGGTCAGGCTGGAAATAGACAGATTCGAAAGATAGGGGGCCAATCCGGGTAAGGAGGGGGTAGCGGACCCGGAGAGCCTCCATTCATAGGAACCGAGGGGGGTTTTTTCCGTAGTAGTGGTAGTAGTGGTAGTATCGGTATCATCCTCCCCCCGGATCATTTTCATCCAATCCAATTTTTCGGAACGGTTTAAAAAATCCAGATCCACAAAGGGATCGGAATAAAAGGGAAAAGTCCAATTCATGGTTCCCAATTTTCCCGATAAAGCGCCCTTGGTATTCAACCGGTACCGCATATACGGCAGGGTAGACGAAAACAACTGGGAGGAATTCCACTCGCTTTTCCCTTCCGCATTTTGAAAAGGAGAATAGCCCCCACTGTGTTGATATATATTCCGGGTGAACCCTAATCCAAAGGAAAGTTCCGACGGACCCAAAATACCCTTGGAGGGTAACTCCAGTTCTGTCCCAATATAAAACCCCAGGTTTGCGTAAGCATCCAGGATAAGGGATAACCTGGTGTCATTGGGATCCGTTGCTTTGCGGCCCGTACTCCGCAGAAAAATCCCCTCCCGGATCCGCTCCATATCGGACCCTCCTCCCATAATACTGGTCAGGGAACTTTCCGCTGAGGAAGCCGCTTTGGGACGGCCTAAAATATAGGTGGTAGTCTGGAAAAAAGTTCCTTCCCGGGTACGGTACCCTACAACGGGGTGGAAAACCAACTCATCCGAGGGATACAAAAAAAAAGGAAAATAAAAAACAGGGATTTCCCCTACCTTGAGGACGGCATTAAGAACCGCCCAATCGGAGCCGGGTAGGAGCCACAACCGGGAAGCATGGAGCGACCAAAAAGCTTCGGCATTGGAGGCGTTGGATATATCGGCGTTGGTTAGAATGGTCACTTCCTGATCATTGCGGGAAATAACTTCCCCGGCAAAACGAAAGACCGTATCATCCTCCGCCATGGAGCGTTCCGTCATACCGTTTAAAAAAACACTGTCCCAATCATCAAGATTGACGGTGATGGATTCGCCCCGGAAGGTCTCCCGGGTATCCCCCTCTTCTTTTACATACTCCACCCCCCCGGTGGCGGTGATGATATTCCGGGTGCGGTTAAAGAGGATCTCCCAGGCTTTGATCCGGTGGACCGCGTCCCCCTCGTGGAGCCGCAGGACCACATCCCCCCGGAGGCGGGCATAATCTTCATCCACACTTTCCAGGGTAAAATATTCACTACTTCGGGCGGATTCAACAATAATGGTCCGTTTACCGGCCTCTTCCGGATCGGAAACCGGCGGAGACAGCTGGTAATAATCCCGCAGCCGGTTGGCCAGTTCCTCCCGGCTTCCCCCATCGCTTAATCCAAGGCTCCGGCACCAAGCCGCCAGTTCCGTAAGGGAAGAGGTTTTTATATCCAACTCCAGGATCTTTTCTTCCTGGGGCACTTCTTCAACTTCAGCTTCAGCCGCTTCTTCCCCCCCGGCCGCTTCCGCTTCCGTAAGGCCGGTTTCAGGGTCATCAGTGGGCTGATCCTGGGCCTCGGCCGGCATCCATAGACCTAAGCCGATGATAAGGAAAAATAACTTCAAAAACCAAGGGAAGTTTTTTTTCATATCCGCCGTTCCAACCCTTTATGACCGGATTTACCGCCTGCCCTTGGGGCAGTACCGGTTTCTTTCCGCTTCAGTAATTCTTTAAGATAGATCCCCGTATAGGAATGGGGACAGGCGGCCACCGCTTCCGGGGTTCCGGTCACCACGACCTCCCCGCCCCGATCCCCCCCCTCGGGACCCAAATCGACGAGATAATCCGCCTGGAGGAGTACGTCCAGGTTATGTTCTATCATAACCACCGTATTCCCCTGTTCCACCAAGCGCTGGATCACCTCCATGAGCTGCTTTACATCGGCAAAATGGAGCCCGGTGGTAGGCTCGTCCAGGATGTAGAGGGTCTTACCGGTGGAACGTTTGGACAGTTCCAGGGCAAGTTTGACCCGCTGGGCCTCCCCGCCGGAAAGGGTCAGGGCGGACTGGCCGAGCTTAACATAACCCAGCCCCACCGAGAGGAGGGTATCCATTTTCCGGGCAATGTGGGGAATATAGGAAAAAAATTCCGCCGCTTCCTCAATGGTCATATCCAACACATCGGCGATATTTTTCCCCTTATAGCGGATCTCCAGGGTTTCCCTGTTGAACCGCTGACCATGGCACACATCACAGGTGATATACACATCGGGGAGAAAATTCATCTCGATCTTGATGGTCCCGTCCCCCTGGCAATTTTCACAACGCCCCCCCCGGACATTAAAGGAGAACCGTCCCGGCTTGTATCCCCGCATCTTAGCATCGGGAAGGCTGGCAAAAAGATCCCGGATACCGGAAAAAACCCCCACATAGGTGGCGGGATTGGATCGGGGGGTCCTGCCTATAGGGCTTTGGTCGATATCGATCACCTTGTCGATAAACTCCACCCCTTCTATGGACTTATAGGCCCCCTCGCTGTGGCTGGTCCGGTATATCCGGTTGAGTAAGGCCGGATAGAGGACATCCGAGAGCAGGGTTGATTTACCGGACCCGGAGACCCCGGTAATGCAGGTGAAAACCCCGAGGGGGATATCCACATCAATACCCTTGAGGTTGTGTTCCGACACTCCCCGAAGGCGAATCACCTGGCCGTTACCCTTCCGCCGTTCCCGGGGAATCTCCATAAAAAGGGTTCCCGCCAAATACCGGCCGGTAAGGCTTTCGGAAATCCCCATCACCTCCTGAGGATCGCCCTGGGCCACCACTTTCCCCCCGTGGACCCCCGCGCCGGGGCCTAAGTCTACGATATGATCCGCGGTACGGAGGGTTTGTTCGTCGTGTTCCACCACGATCAGGGTGTTTCCCAGGTTGCGGAGGTAGAGCAGGGTATCAATGAGCCGCTGGTTATCCCGCTGGTGGAGACCGATGGAGGGCTCGTCCAGGATATAGAGTACCCCCACCAGACTTGAACCTATCTGGGTGGCCAGGCGTATCCGCTGGGCCTCCCCGCCGGAAAGGGTCGCGGCCTTCCGTTCCAGGGTAAGGTAATCCAAGCCCACGTTTTTCATAAACCCCAGCCGGGCATTGATCTCCTTTAATATCTGATGGGCTATTTTTTTTTCACTTTTAGTCAATTTGATATGTTCAAAAAATTTAAGGGAGTCCGTTACCGAAAGGCTGGTGAGTTCCCAGATATTTTTCCCCCCCACGGTGACCCCCAGGACTTCCGGTTTAAGCCGCTTGCCTCCGCAGTCCTCGCAGGGCTTCTGGCTCATAAACTTTTCCAGCCATTCCTTGATCCCCGAAGACTGGGTTTCCAGGTAACGCCGCTTGAGGTCCTCCAGTACCCCGGGGAAACGGGTGTTGTAATCGAAATAACCGGTTTTATCCTTGCTTTCATAATGTACATCGATGCTCTCCCCGCTGCCGTAGAGGATCGCGTTCATGGCCCGCTTGGGAAGGTCCTTAAAGGGGGTATCTAAGCTGAATTTGAAGTGCCGAGCGAGGCTTTCAAACCGGCTCCGGTGCCAGGCGCTGTCCGGGTTATAGGGGACGCAGCCCCCTTCGTTAAAAGAGAGGGACGGATTGGGGATCACCAGATTGGGATCAAACTCAAGTTTTGCCCCCAGGCCGGAACAGCTGGGACAGGCCCCAAAGGGATTGTTAAACGAAAAAAGCCGGGGCTGTAATTCGGGGATCGAGATTCCGCAGTCGGGGCAGGCGTTTTTCTGGGAGAAAAAGTATTCGGTGGTCCCGCCCTTGGCGGAATCCCCCCCCTCAGTCGAGCCGCCGCCTTTCTGAACCACCGCCAGCATGATCCCATCGGCGGTTTGAAGGCAGGTTTCTACCGATTCGGCAAGACGGGAACGGATATCCGGCCCAATCACCAGCCGGTCCACGATGATCTCTATGGTATGTTTTTTTTGCTTGTCCAGTTTTATATCTTCGTCCAGGCTCACCGGAACTCCGTCTATCCGGGCCCGGACAAACCCCGCTTTTCGGGCATCCTCCAGGATCTTTTGATGTTCCCCCTTCTTTCCCCGGATCACCGGGGCGAGGAGTTGTACCCGGTCCCCGGTTCCCTTTTCCAATATGGTATCGATAATCGAATCCACCGGCTGTTCCCGGATCTCCCTGCCGCAAACCGGACAGTGGGGGATGCCGATCCGGGCGTAGAGGAGGCGGTAATAATCGTAAATTTCCGTGACCGTCCCCACGATGGACCGGGGGTTCCGGTGGGTGGTTTTTTGTTCTATGGATATAGCCGGGGAAAGTCCTTCAATATAATCCAGATCCGGCTTATCCATCCTTCCCAGAAACTGCCGGGCATAGGCGGAAAGACTCTCCACATAGCGCCGCTGTCCCTCGGCAAAAATCGTGTCAAAGGCCAGGGAACTTTTTCCCGACCCTGAAATGCCGGATATGACGATTAATTTATCCCGGGGAAGTTCCAGATCGATATTTTTTAAATTATGCTCCCGAGCACCCTTGATGATTAACTTATCCATAGGGGTTAAGTGTAACCCGGAGGGCGGGTGATAGGCAAGCACGTCTTAAATAACCGCAGCAAGTTACGGCCCCGCCGCGGCTTATTCGGCAAAAACCGCTTTGAGGTCTATCTCGCAGCCCGGCAGGATGCTTACCGGGGCGGTCTGGGATTCGTAATAGACACCCCTATGAACACAAATAAAAAATCGGTTATAATAGAGACTGTTTCAAAATCCTGTTATCCGGCGGGACCATCGTTTCCGGATAAGTTCGAGGAGGAAAAAATGTTGCCGATTATGTTACAGTTGTATAACCTGCGGGATGAGTTGGCCGTTGACTTTGAGGGAACCCTGCAGAAAATAGCCGCTCTGGGGTATCGGTATGTGGAATTGGCCGGTTTGTACGGTAAATCCCCCAAGGAGTTCAAGGCCGGGCTTCTTACGGCCGGTTTAACCGCCGTATCCGCCCATGTGCCCTACCGGGATATGCTGGCGGACCCGGAAAATGTAATGGACCGCTATATCGAAATCGGCTGCAAGTATATAGTCATCCCTTATCTGATCGAAGCGGATCGTTGTACCAGCCCAAATTACGAAGGGGTTAAAAAGGAAATAGCCAAACTCGGGGAGCTTGCAAAAAAACAGGGGGCGATTTTGTTGTACCACAACCACGAATTTGAATTTCAGTCCTACCATGGAAAATACGCCCTGGACGATCTTTACGATTCCATCCCCGCCGATCTTTTACAGACCGAAATCGACACCTGCTGGGCCAATATCGGGGGGGTAGACCCCGGCGAATATATCCTCAAGTACCGGGGCCGTTCCCCGGTGGTTCACCTCAAGGACTTTTATCTGCCCGAGGGGCTCTCCCCGGAAAACATGTACGAACTTATCGGCCAGGCCAAACAGGCGGGACCCAACGCCAAAGGGGGCTTTGAATTCCGTGCCGTTGGGTACGGCAGACAGGATATTCCCGCCATCCTCAAGGCTGCCGAGGAAGCGGGCGCTTCCTGGGTGGTGGTTGAACAGGACCTCCCCACCCCGGGTAAGACCCCGTTGGAGTGCGCCAAGGACAGTATCGATTATCTTAAGGGTCTGCAATAAGCCCCGGAATGCGCCCCGTTGACAGGGATCGCCGATTTCTGGTAGTTTAGGGGAAAGGGTGCATAACTCAGTTGGTTAGAGTGCCTGCTTTACACGCAGGATGTCCCTGGTTCGAATCCGGGTGCGCCCATTACCCCGGCCTTTCCCCGCTTACTGCGGGGAGGATGACCGCGAAACCTACCGGCCCGAAACAGGGGGGAAGCCATCCCTCCTACTTCAGTGCGGCCTCCACCGCCTTTAATATCGCCTTACTGCTTCCGGTTGCCCCGGAAATCGCGTCGACTTGCAGACTCTGTTTTTCAATGATCCGATCCGTTATCTTTTCCGCTTTTTTCCCTATGGGCGAACAAAAGTGTCTGACAATTTCTATACCGGTAATTTGGGCGTTTTCCAGACGCACCTCCAGGGTAACCTTTACCGGCGCTTTGGGCAGATCGTATTCACCCCGGTAGGTTCCGTCGGCCTTGCTGCGCAAGTCGGGCATTTCCGCCTGGATTGCGGCAAAATTGATGGCACAGGAGATAACCAGGAACAAGGAAAGTACCCCTATTACCAAAAAACGCGTTAATTGCGGCCGTAATTTCAACACACCGGAAACGTTACCATTTTCCCCCATGAATTTCAGGAAACCCGTCCGGGGGTTTCGGAAATTCCCATACTTAGTTTTCTTGCGCAAGGGCAGCCTCCATAATCTCCCGGATCTGATCGGCAAGGTTTTTCCGGAGATCCTCCGGGGGAAGATCCGCGGTGATGATGGGCTTTTCAAAGGCCACCCGGACCGGAGCCTTCCGGACCACGCCGTCTCTTTCAAAAACATCGTAACTGCCGGTAATGGTCATGGGTATGATCGGCGCCTTTGCCTGGGTGGCCAATTTAAGCGATCCCGGTCGAAAGGGAAGCAGTCCCTGCCCCCTGCTTCTGGTTCCTTCGGGAAAGATGATCATGGCTCCCCCGGACTGGATCCGCCGGATCCCCGCGTTAATGGTGCTGATGGCCCGTTTGATGCTTTTCCGGTCGGTCTTCCGGTCAATAAAGAACCCCCCGATAAGCAAAATCCAGACATTTAAAAGGGGAATCCACGCCAATTCTTTTTTGGCGATAAAGCCGACAGGTCGGCCTGTCAGCGCCAGGACCAGAACGATATCGAAGATACTTCCGTGGTTACTGACAAAACAGACCCCCCCTTTTTTTATGATATGTTCCCGGCCCGTCACGGTGAGTTTACACCCCACCAATTTAATGAGCAGCCACCCCCATCCATGGGCGATTTGGTATATCCCCCAGGAGGTGAATTGCCGAAAACCCGCCAGGTTCAGGATAAGGGCGAGGATTCCAAAGGGGATCAACACGATGGTGGAAAGCCCCACCAGGGCAAAGAGGAGGATCGTTTTTATCATCACCATAGGAATAGCTCCTTGTTCTGTTTGGGGAAACCGCCCTGTTTATACCAACACCTGTAAACGGTTCAGCTCCACCCGGGCGGTCTCCGGGTCCTTCCATAAAAACGCCCGGATCCCCAGGGAACGGGCCTTATCAATATTGATCTGCATATCATCAAAAAAAACAAGCTCCGCCGGCTCACAGTCCAGGGCGGAGAGGAGGCGCCGGTAGATTACCTCCTCGGGCTTAATAGCGCCCACCTCGCAGGAAAAGATCCCCACATCGGGAAGGTCGAATACCGGGATAGTCCCCCGGGCCAGGGCCAAAAATTCGTGGGGCATATTGGAGAGGATCCCCAGCTTGAGGGTGGGGGCCGCCTTGACGGCTTCCATTAACGCTACCGTACCGGGGTTTATACGGGTCCAACTCTTTAAATCAATATCCACCATTTTTTCCAGGGCCCCTTCCTCCAGGTAAATTCCCCCGTGGGCCAACAGTATCCGGTAGTATTCCTTTCCCGTAAGGGTTCCCCGGTCATACTCGTCCCGGTGGGGCCACAACAGGGCGTCCAGGGCCGGGGGATCTATCCCCGCGACCGAGGCTAATTCATCCAGCACCGCATTTTCCGGCGGAAAGGATATCACCTTCCCATAATCAAAAGCCACCGCCTTAACCATGCCCTACGCCTCCTTATGTTTTCCGATATATGCCTTTAAACCAGGGCCGCCAGCTTTTCCCGGATAAATTCACTCTTTTCCCGGAGGCCGATACTGCCCACGGTTAAGATCAGAATATTGGGCGCCTTGGGATCGAGCTTTGCCTTTCCACTGGACTCCTTTATGAGCCGGACCAAACGCTCCACCTTTATTTTGGAAACCTTTCCAAATTCAACCCTAACAATTCCGCCCCGTTCTTTCAAGGAAGAAACCGAAATTTCCCGGCAAATAATACGGATTTCCGCCAGGGAAAGCAGGGAGGCGGCTTCGTCGGGGAGGGGACCGAAGCGGTCCAGCAGTTCTCCGTGGATGCTTTCCAATTCGTCCTTGCTTCTGATGGAGGCGATCTTTTTGTATACCTCCATTTTTTCCTGGGCCGAATCAATATACCCGTCGGGAATAAAGGCGGAATATTCCAGTTCCATAAAGGTCTCGGTCTCCGCCTCGTACTGGGAATCTTGAAGCCGCCGTACCGCCTCATCCAGCAGGTGCAGGTAGAGATCGAAGCCCACGGAGTAGATATCCCCGGATTGTTCCCTGCCCAGCAGGTTCCCCGCCCCCCGGATCTCCATATCCTTCATGGCGATCTTAAACCCCGATCCCAGTTCGGTAAAGTCCGAGATAACCTGGAGCCGTTTCATGGCCACCTCCGAAAGGGCCCGGTCCTGGGGATAAAAAAGGTAGGCGTAGGCTACCCGGTCGGATCGCCCCACCCTGCCCCGGAGCTGGTAGAGCTGGGACACCCCATAGATATCCGCCCGGTCAATGATGATGGTATTGACATTGGGAATATCTATGCCGTTTTCGATGATGGTGGTAGAAACCAGGACCTGAAATCCCCCGTGGATAAACCGGTGCATCACATCCTCCAGTTCCTGGGGATCCATCCGTCCGTGGGCAGTCTCCACCAGCATCTCCGGGACCAGGCGTTCGATCCTGATCCGGGTGTCATCCAAGGTGTCCACCCGGTTATGGAGGAAGAAGATCTGCCCCCCCCGCTCAACCTCCCGACGGATAGCCGCCGCCAGCCGATCCTCGTTGTACTCCTCAATCACCGTTTCTATGGGATGCCGGTTTTGGGGCGGAGTCGCGAGGAGGCTCATGTCCCGAATTTTCGTGAGGCTCATGTGGAGGGTCCGGGGTATGGGGGTGGCGCTGAGGGTAAGGCAGTCCACGTTGGTTTTCAGCTCCTTAAGCCGGTCCTTGTCCTTGACCCCAAACCGCTGTTCCTCATCGATCACCAGAAGCCCTAGGTCCTTAAAACCCACGTCATTCTGGATGATCCGGTGGGTCCCCACCAGTAAATCGATCTCCCCCTTTTTTATCTCTTCCAGGATCTTTTTTACCCTGCTCCGTTCCACAAAACGGGATAACATGGCGATCCGTACCGGAAACTGGGAAAACCGTTCCTGGAAATTCTCAAAATGCTGTTCCACGAGGATCGTGGTGGGGGCTAGGAAGGCCACCTGCTTTCCCCCCATGATGGCCTTAAAACAGGCCCGTACCGCGACTTCGGTCTTACCGTAGCCCACATCCCCGCAGATCAGGCGGTCCATGGGGTGGGGGCTTTCCATATCCGTCTTGATCTCCTCCACGCACCGGAGTTGATCCTCGGTTTCCTCAAAGGGAAAGGCCGCCTCAAAAACGGTCTGCCATTCGGTATCCTGCGGAAAGGCATAACCCGGGGCGGCCTTACGTTTGGAATAGAGGGCAATAAGATGCTCCGCGATATCCTCCACGGATTTTTTAACCCGGCCCTTACGGTTTTCCCAGCTCTTTGACCCCAGTTTGTCCAACCGGGGGGGGGCTCCCTCACTCCCGATATACCGCTGGACCAGGTTAACCTGTTCAATGGGGACAAAAACCACCTCATCCCCCAGGTATTCCAGCTTAATATAATCCCGTTCATGTCCCAGGGTTTTGATCCGTTCGATTCCCTTAAAAAGGCCGATACCGTAATTCACATGGACCACATAATCCCCGGGGTTGAGTTCCACAAAGGTGTCGATGACGGCGCTCCGTACCTGTTTGAGAGACCGGAGGGGCCGCTTTCTCCGGCCGAAGATCTCATTTTCCTGGATCACCATAAATTTGATGTCCGGAAGGGCGAAGCCCGCCGAAAGGGATACGTTAGAAATAACCAGGGGGCCGGGAACATTTTTGGGGCCCCCACTCCCCGCCAACTCCTCGGTATTTTTAAGCAGTTCCCCGATCCGTCCCGCCTGACCTTCCGACTCGGCAGCCACCAAAAAGGTCCACCCCTGTTTGGCAAGGATCGTTAATTCCTCTTTTAAATAATTGATATTGCCGAAAAAACTCCGGGGGGGATCGCAGGAAATTTGCAGCCGGGTTGCGTCCGCTTCCCCGCCGCCTTTGATGGTCATAAAGGAGACCCGCCGGGGGTTCCGGGCAAGGAGATCCTTAAAATCAAGGAGGATCCGTTCCGGGGCCGGAACCTCCCGATCCCGGCGGGCCTTGGCGTAAAGGCTCCCGTACTCCTTGTTCAGGGCCCCCTGGGCGTTTTCAAGCCGTTCCCGGTCAACATAAAACACCGTCCCCCGAGGGCCCAGGTAATCGGTTAAAACCGCGGGCTGCTCAAAGGCCAGGGGAAAAAGCAGTTCCTCCCCGGGGGTCTCCCGCCGGGCGATGAGATCCTCCACCAGGGACCGGCCGGACCGGGTGAATTCCTCACAAGCTTCCAATCGGGCCGCGAGGCCGTCGATCCGCTCGTCGGACCATATCACCTCTTTCAGGGGCCGGATTATCAGTTCATCAACCTTATCTAAGCCGGTTTGATCCAGGGGGGAAAACCGTTTTATCGATTCCACCACATCAAAATCAAAGAGAATCCGGTAGGCTTCCTCGTCCCCCCCCATGAGAATATCCAGAACCTCCCCCCGAAGGGCGAATTCCCCGTGGATCTGTACCCGGGAAACCCGGGTATAACCGTAACCCGCCAGGGTTTTCGCCAGGCCAATGGTATCTATGGTCCCGCCGGGCTTAAGGGAAATAAGGAGTTTTTTGAAGTATTCCGGCGGCGGCAGGGGGGTTAAAAAGGCCCGTTCCGGGACCACCACCATAACCGGCCCCCCCCCGGCCAGGGCCCCCAAAACCTTGGCCCGTTCCCCAAAAACCGCCGAAAGGGGGGCCATGTCCCGGTAAGGCATGGTTCCCCACCAGGGGAGGGAGAGGACCGGCGCCCCCAGGCTCTCCAGGTCCAGGATCAGATCCGCGGCTTCCCGTTCCGTAGGGACCACCGCCAAAAAAACACCGGGCTGGGCCTGAAACAGAGCACTGAGCATCAGCGCCGTCAGGGCCCCTTCGGAACCGTCTATTTCCAGGGGGAATTTTCCCTTCCCATAGGCATCCAGAAAGGTCCTTATTTCCGGGGAAGCGGCTATCTTGTTGAGGATTAAAGGAAAAGATAAGGTATTCATACAGGTCTACCGATTACTATATATAGTATTGGGTCTTTTTTAAACCCTTTTCCAGGGAGTTTTATGGTGAAACCATACAAGAAAATTATCATAGCCTTAGGTTTTATCTTAGGGGTCCTGGCCCTTCCGGGGGCTTCGGAAGTAGACCTCTCCATCCGGTTTTATGACAAGCGGATCTACTATATTTCCAACGCTTCCGCGGAGCCCATCCTCGTACAGGTGACCATAGCCAATAACGGGCCCGCCCCTTACCATTTTAAGCTGGCGGATGACCGGATCTTTTCCGTTGATTTGGAAGTAAAAACCCTGACAAACCGGCCGGTGGAAGCCGCGGACCTTTTGGTCAGAAAAAGAACCCAAAACGCCCAGGTTTTTTTCCGGGATGTCTCGGTGGAAAGCGGGGAATCCTTTTCTTTTGTCGAGGATATCCGGAATTATGCGGTCCTGGGGGAGGCGGGTTCCTTTGTGGTACAGGTCAAACTGTACCCCGATCTTATCCGTAATATCGCGGGTGGGGCCCTTCCCCTGGAATCCAACCGTTTAAGCCTGCACCTGCGGCCCCCCTCCCTGCCCGGTCCCGGCGGAGTCCCCCTGGCGCTGGATGTGGAAACTAACGCCATTTTAGTCCGGGAAAAGCTCCCCCCGGATCAGGTGGTGGAGTATACCCTCCGGGCCCGGCAAAAAAACCAGTGGGAAAAATTTTTCCTCTACCTCGATCTGGAGGCCATGTTACGGCGGGACCCCCGGCGGCAGCGACAATGGCTGGGGGCCTCGGAAGAAGTCCGCCTGCGTATGATCGACCAGTACCGGACCGAGCTTGAAAACGCGGTGGTGGACGGGGATATCGCCACCATACCCCTGGAATTCAGGATCGAACGGACCACCTATAACGCCGAAGAAGGTACCGTTATTGTATTGGAAACATTCCGTTTTAGAGATATAATTGAAAAAAAGCGGTACACCTACGATCTTCGCCTGAGGGATGATGTCTGGACCATTGTGGGGTATACGGTACAAAACTTGGGGACGGAATGAAGCTATTGTTGATCCTGGGCTCGGATGAAACCTTTAACCTGGTTTCCCATTATATTAAACCCCTGGGATTTGACCTGATCCGGTACAACCATGTTCAAAAGGCCATGGATAATATTGACGAGGTCGATCCCGCCGGTCTTATTATCAGCGCCAATGATTTTCCCCGGCACTGGAAGATCCTGGTCCATTTTGTACGGGTTGACCGGGACAAGGACCGGTGTCCCATTGTCCTCTTAACCGGCGAAAAATTTCCCCTGGAGGAGGCATCCAAGGCCTTTTTTATCGGCGTAAGCGGCATAGTTCCCGAAACCCTGGGGGAACCATCCCTGGTCGTCAAACTCCAAAATATCCTGAGCCGTTATATGCCGGTGGAAGAAAAACGGCGGGCCCCGCGTTTTTTGGTTGAGCCCTGGCAGCGCTGCGCTTTGATCTTCGCCAACCCCCTCAATAAGGTCATCGTTACCGGGGAGGTAAAAACCATTGCCCGCATCGGGCTTTCTTTTCACCCCGACTACCCTTCCCTATTGGAGAATCTATACCCGGGAACCCTGATCCCCGAATGTTCCTTCCGGCTGGATAATACCATCCTTTCCCCGGAATGCCGCCTGACCCGGGTCGGCCGGATCATCGCCCTGGAATTTATCAACATCCTCCCCGGTGAACAGGCCGTCCTGGACGCCTATCTGGAAAATCTGCCCCTCCAGGAATTACGGTACCATACCCCCGGCTTGCCATAAACATATACCCATACGAAATCTAAGAAATTCACCACGAAGGCGCAGAAGGCGAGGAAGTAACTCATGTTATGCAGGAAGAATGGAAGTCAGCCTGTCAATAGTTTTGCGTAAATAAAAATCAGCACAGACTTTTTTCAGGTCCCGGTACGATGCAAACCGGCACCCGGGTTTCCGGAAATACCCGCTCGGACCGTCTCGGGGAACCGCGGCAGGGCGGGGTAACGCCCCTACTGGCGTTCCATTTGGGTGATCATCTGCATGGACTCTTCAAGGGTCCGGGTCTTATCCATCATCGTATGATACCCGTCTTTGATTGCCTCCGCATGCTCCCGCAGGAGGACCAGGGCGGTGGTGATCTCCTTGCTGCCTATGGACAATTCACCCAAGCTGTTGATAAGTTCCGTCATGGTATTGGCAAACCCGTTGACCTCTTCCGCCATGGTGGTGATCAGGGTATCGGTGGTGGAGGAACGGGCGGTGGTTACCTTGATGCCGTCGATGATGCCGGTTAAAGTATTGGCGATATTCCGGGAATTTTCCCGGGTGGTTTCGGAAAGGCGGCGGATTTCACCGGATACCACCGCAAAGCCCCGGCCCGCATCCCCGGCATGGGCCGCCTCAATGGCGGCATTCATGGACAGAAGATTGGTATTGGCGGCAATGGCGCTGATCACCTTAATGGTGGAACCGACCCCTTCCACCCCTTTGGTAATGGTGCCTACGGCTTCAATAGTTTCGCGCATGGAAGCCCTGCCCTGTTCCACATTGCTCACCAGCATCTGAATGGCCGACTGCTTTTTTTGGGCCATGGAGGCGGTGTTGTTGATGGTGGCCATCATCTGCTCAATGGCTGCGGAGGATTCTTCTATGGCGGAAGCCTGCCGCACGATCTGGTCGTTGAGGTTATTAATGAGGTCATTGATGCCCTTCATAAAACTCAGGGATTTTTCAACCTGGATGCCGAGGTTCTCGTTCAAGCGTTCTATGGTTCCCCTATCCTCATCAATGAGGCTAAGATTGTAGTGGTGGCAATTTTCCGGCCGGTTAAGACCGTTAAAAATCGCGATGGCCATACCGCGGCAGCTTCCATACCCGCAGGTATTACAGTCATAGATATCCTGTTCACCGAATTTCCGCAGGCTTTTATACACCCCGGCGAGTTCCTGGTTGTTCGGTATTTTGATGGTATAGTTTTTAGAGAGGTCCCGGTAGGAACGGTGATAAAGGCCTTTTTTCCAATAGTTGGAAAGAATCTTAAACATCTTTTTTTGATTTTTTTCCACTGATTTTGAGCCGCCGTATTTTGCCTCCACTTCGGCCCGGCGCTTCCAGATAGGGGCTTCCAGTTGGTCCATGGGGGTTTCGCCGTTGCGGGTACCGGTCCCGCCGTTGCAGCCCTTTTCGCAGTTAAGGCAATCCACCAGGACGGGCAGTTCCCCGTTTTTACCACCCCCGGAGTTTATGGTTTTCGCCACATTCTCCAGATAGGGATAAATCGTATGGACCCCTTCGATCTTCCGGGTTACCCTGCCGATACCGGGGCGATGCCGTTCCGCGGTGATGAGGAGCCCCCCGGGCATGGAAAAGGTTACCGCCCGTTCCGCCGGCGGATTTTCATAGTCCTCCGCCGCAAAGGACGCTAAATTTACCCGGTTCTGTTCCAGGTATTCATACAGGGCAAGGAAGGTAACATTATAATCCCCAAGCCCGGTTTCATCAAATTCCCGCCGCTTGGCAATACAGGGGGAGAGGACGGCAATCCGATGGTTTTTGTATTGGGGATAATATTCCCGGATCATTTTGATGATATGCAGCATAGGGCTATCCGCCGGGGCGAGATAGGGGAGTAACTCGGGATGGTAAATTTCAATATAGGTTACGATGGCGGGACAGGGCTGGGCGATACAAAAGGGGGGAGCGGCTGCTTGTATATGTTTTATATAGGAAAAAACGGTGAGTTCCGCACCGAAGCTTACGTCAAAAATCGCCTCCACCCCCCGCGACTTGAGATAACCGTTTAGATTGAGATAGCGGCCAGGAAAATTGGAAGCCACCGCCGGGGCTACAATGGCGATTATCTTTTCTTTTTTGTCCAGGGCGCTGAAAAATTCCGCCGAATCATCCACAATGACCCGTGCCTGGTGGGTACAGGCATGGATACAGTTTCCGCAGCCGATACAGATCGCGTGATTTACGGTTACCTTTTCCCCCGCGCCGTTATTACAATATTTAACCGGACAGGCCGCAATACAGGCATGGCAGTTTACACATTTTTCTTCATCAACCCTAATGACCGCCGCTAACTCATCTTTCTTCATAAGCCGCTCCTAAAAAATATGTCTGCTGATTGAGCCGCTTTCAAATCCGGCCGGATTTAAAATTTCCAAAATCGGAGGCGTTGAAAAAGCGTTAATGGTCGTTCTTATTTACCTCGGGACTTGATCCAAAATACTATAATCGAGTCTTCGGGGGGGTGTCAAGCGCTGTTTTGCCTCAAGGCGGCTTTTGAAACCGGAGGAAGTTATCCGGCGCCATAAACCCGGAAAAAATTGTCCCCGGTCAGGGCCTCCACCTCTTCGGGGGTCCCGCAGGGACTCCCCGCCTCCTGCCGCAGGGCCGCCGCGCCCCGGAGTATGCGGGGGAGGTCCCCCCATTGGGAAAAGGCCCTGCCCCTGAGGGGCTGATAGGGGGCGTCCGTCTCCAGGAGGAGCCGTTCCGGGGGAAGGAGGGCGCAGGCCTCCATGGCGGTCTTGTGGTTGAGCAGTATGGGGGCGCCAAAAGAAAAATAGGCTTCCACCCCCCGTTTTAAAAGGGCCAACCCTTCCCGAAGGGTCCCCGAATAGGAGTGTAAAACCACGGCGGGGAGCTTTTTCAGGGTCCGGGCATGGAAAAAAACCTTATCCATGGCCCGGCGTATATGAAGCACCAGGGGCAGCCGCTTTTTCACCGCCAATTCCAGATGCAGGGCAAATAACTCCTCCTGCCGGGCCGCGGTTGCCCGGTATGTTTGGTTGTACCGGTCAAAACCGGTCTCCCCAATCGCCTCCAGACGGCCTTCCTCCGCCAGGGTTTCCAGCAGGGCCAGGGATTCCCCGACGGAAAAGCGGGGAGGCCCCCCCTCGGACCGAAGCCTTTCCTCGACCTCCGCCGCGGGCAGTTGGGGATGTACCCCAAAACAGCAAACGACCCGGGGAGAGGCCCCCTGCCGGGCCAATGCTTCGTGGCAGATAAAGTCCTCCCGGTTCCAGGCGCTGGCGGCGCAGGCAATGCCGAGCCGCCGCCGTTCCTCCCCCGCTTCAGGGAAACGGAGGAGGAGATCCCAGGGGTGGCAATGGGCATCGGTAAGCATATCGCTTAGTACCCGGCTGCGGATTCGTGGTAATGGCCTGTTTTTTTCATACGGTCGACCCCAAAACCGTTCCAAAACCCGGTTGATTTTGGAATGGTACCTCATCATATTATATAGAAAAAAACAAGTACAGGTCTTTTTTTTGGTATCCGGGTATATTATACTTTGAATAAAGAAGGTAATTTCAAAAAAGGGTAAATTTTCGAGCCGCCGGCACAGGGTCAATTATTTTTTTTGAGCTGGTTCATATAGTAAAAATGGGTTATAGTTATGGTCAGGGAGGGTAAAAATGGAAACTGCATCTTTTCTAAATGATTCTGGAATAGCGTTAACCGAGGCAAACCGTCCTAATGAGGCGATTTCCCTATTTCGAAAGGCGCTGATCATGGAGCCGGAAAATCCTCTCCTTTGGCTGAATATGGGTATAGCCCAGCAGCGGACCGGTGATTATGAGGAAGCTTTGACCAGTTTTCAACGGGCCCTCTGTATTGATGACAATCTTGCCGAAGCATGGGTTTCCATGGGCCTGATCCATTACGAGCTTGAACAGTTTGATTCGGCGGAAGAATGTTACCAGGCCGCCCTGCAGCGGGATGAGTATGTCCCCAAAACCTGGAATAATCTGGGGGTGCTCTATTTTGTCGAGGGCAGTTACGAAGAAGCCCGGCATTGCTTTGAAAAAGCCGTAAGCATGGCGCCCCTCTATCAGGAGGCCCTGTACAACCTGCGGGATACCTGCCGGGAACTGCAGGATTTCCGGGCGGCGGCGGAATTTGAACGGATCCTTTCGGGATTATCCGACCGCTTGGGACCCAACTTCTGTCAAGACCGTACTGAATAAAGAACCCAACCTATGACGATCCTTTATGTTGCGGAAATAGTCGGTAAAGTTGGGGTTTATGCCTTTAAAACAGGACTGGCGGAGCTTAAAAAGCGCCATACCATTGATTTTGTCATCGCCTGCGGTGACGGGGCCACCGGGGGGAACGGTCTTGGCAGAAATCACGCCGCTTATTTACACAAACTGGGGGCGGATGTACTTACCACGGGGGAATGTTGTTTTTACAAAAAGGATCTGGTAGAAAATATCGCCCATATCCCCTATGTGCTGCGGCCTTTCAACCTGTCCCCCGGAGCCCCCGGTATCGGTTCCCGGATTTTTAAGTCCCCCCTGGGGAAAATAGGGGTAGCGGTACTTTTAGGTCAAAGCGGATACGGAAAACTCCATGGGGATAATCCCTTTTATGCGCTTCCGGCACTGCTGGAACGGCTCCGTCAGGAAACCCCCCTGGTGGTTATTGATTTTCACGCCGGGGCAACCGCGGAAAAACATACCCTGTTCACCATGGCCGCGGGGAACTGTTCCGCGGTGATCGGGTCCCACTGCCGGGTCCAGACCGCCGATGAGGGGATCCTCCCCGGGGGGACGGCGGTGATTACCGATGCGGGCCGGACCGGCAGCATCGATTCCGTGGGGGGAACCGATAAAACCGAACGGATCACCGAGTATCTGACGGGCATCCCCGACCGGACCCGGGACGCCTGGGATCGGCCCGAGCTGCAGGGGGTGCTTTTTGAACTGGACCCGGCGGGAAAGGCCCTTTCCATACAACGGATCCGCCATCCCCTGCCGGCGCTCAAAAACCCGGATCTCAATTCCCCGGAAAAACCGCCGGAGGAAGAATTGCCCCCCGGGGAAAACCATGACTGAAACCGGCCTGGTTCGGGAGATATCCGGGGATCTGGTCGTTTTAAGCCTGGATCAGCCCGGGTCCTGTGCGGGTTGTGGCCATGGGAGGTCCCGGGATATGACCTGTGGTTTTTCCGGCGCCGGCTCAAAGCAAGGATGCCCGCCGAATCAGCGCCTGGTAATCGCCCTGAACCGGAAAAAACTCCCCCTGGTTCCGGGCCAGCGGGTGGCGGTGGAGTTCCCCTCGGGTTCCACCCTGGTACAAGCCCTAACCGCCCTGCTCCCCCCTTTTTTGGGCTTTGTCGCGGGGTATGCCCTGGGGGGTCTGGTCCTTTCCCCGGAAAATCAGGCCCTGCGGGCGGCTACAGGGGGCGGGGGACTCTTTTTTTTTGCCGGAATAGTCTATTTTATCCGTAAATATCTTCCCCCGGGGAAGCCAACCGTGGTATATTATAAAGAAGGGAGCCGGTTCCAAAACTGAAGTTTTGAAACCCAGGATACTATATCCTACCTAAGGGATCGCTCTGCGGAGGGTCCATCTAATCCGGCCGGGCCGTAAGGCCGGCAGCATCTGCGGATGCAAAGGAGCCTGTTATGAAAGGCAATAAAGGGTACATGGATTTGGGCGCCATATTTGACGAGATCTTCGAGGCCGCTCAAAATTTCAGCGATGAATTTCACCGGAATTTCGAATTCAGCGGCGGGGCGAACGGATTCGGCCGACGGGGGCCCTTCGATGAAAACATCGACTATTACCCCAACTATTCCTATCCCCCCATGAACGTGTACATGACCGGGAACCGGAGCATGATCTTTGAGTTTGCCCTGGCGGGATTTGATGAAAAGGACATCAGCTTGTCCTTTCAGGGGGATTATATGGTATTCTCCGCCAAAATAAACGACGGCGCCTCCCCGGGGGATGCCGAGGCAAACCGTTCCGTGGATGAAAACATCCGCTATTTTAAGCGCCGGCTCAAACTCAAAGACATTGAAAAACAGAAATACTATGTCCCCCTGGATAAATACGCCCAGGAGCAGGTCAAGGCGGTGTTCAAAAACGGTATCCTCAAGGTCACCGTCCCCCCAAAAGACGAGCCGGATCAGAACGACGGCATTAAAATAGAAATAATTAAAGAAGAAAACTAAGGCGCGGGACTCTTTTACCTGAGCCGGTTTCATGGAACCCTAGATCCCCGCGGATCCCGGTTTTGAAACCGGCTCGGCTCTCATTAATTTTTTCGTTGACAAAAGCCGAATTTCCCGTTTATAAATATGGTAAGGGAGAACCGCTATGAAAGCATTGGTACTGGAATCGAAGAGAAACTTGAGCCTGAGGGATTTTCCAATCACCGAGACCGTCGGTCCCTATGATGTCAAAATACAGATACGGGCCTGCGGTATCTGCGGCAGCGACATCCACTACTATGTGGAGGGGGCCATCGGCGATTTTATCGTCAAAGAACCCATGATCCTGGGGCATGAGGCTGCGGGGATCATCATCGAGAAGGGCGAAAAGGTTACCAATCTGAGTATCGGCGATCTGGTCTGCATGGAGCCGGGAATCCCCAACCGGCGCTCCCGGGAGGTGATGGAGGGGATATACAATATCGATCCCGACGTGGTTTTCTGGGCAACTCCCCCGGTACACGGCTGCCTGCGGGAAACCGTGGTCCATCCCGCGCAGTTTTGCTTCAAACTTCCCCCGGGGCTGAGCGCGGCGGAGGGAGCCATGATGGAACCCCTGGCCATCGGCATTGAGGCGGCAAAAAAGGCCGCCATCAAACCCGGGGATACGGCCCTGGTGGTGGGCTGCGGGACCATCGGCGTTATGTGCGCCATATCCGCCCTGGCCGGCGGGTGCGGCAAGGTATTTATCTCCGATGTAAAACAGGAAAAATTGGACCTGGCCGGGGCCTACGATAAAAATATCACCCCGGTCAATACCGCCAAAAGGGATCTGCGGGAATTTATCATGAAGGAAACCAACGGCAAGGGGTGTAACGTGGTGTTTGAAGCCTCCGGGAGCCCGAAGGTGTATCCTGATTTTTTCAGATGCGCCAGAAGGGGGGGAAAGGTGGTGTTGGTGGGAATGATGAACGGCACGGTCCCCCTCGACGTGTCCTTCCTGCAGGGCCAGGGCCTCAGTATCGAAACCATATTCCGGTACATCAACTGCTTTGACCGGGCCATCGCCCTGGTAAATGCGGGAAAGATCGATATCAAACGGTTCATCAGTAAAACCTTCAGGTTTGAGGATGCCATTGCCGCCTATGAATACGCCGCCGCCGGTCATCCGGATGTGGTAAAGGTCATGATAGAGCTTTCCTGACCCCGGCTTTCTCCATGTTCCCGGTTTTATCCGCGGTATTACGCGTTGATCCGGGCAGCATCCCATATTGACGGGGGCGCTTTGAACGGGATAACCTGAAACCAGCCTTTGCGAGGCGGGGAGGATTTTATGGCGTATTATATCGGTATCGACTGCGGAACCCAGGGAACCAAGGTCGTGGTGTACGATCCCGCGACAAAACGTTTTCTGGGGGACGGTTATGGGGGACATGAAATTTTTTCCAACGAAAAGGGCGGCCGGGAGCAGGAACCGGTGTGGTGGATAAACGCCCTGGACCTCGCCCTGAAGGAGGCCCTGAAAAACCTCTCCCCGGAAGAACGCAAGAAAATTGCCGGTATTGGCGTTTCCGGGCAGCAGCATGGCTTGGTGGTCCTGGATAAGGATAAAAAGGTACTGCGCCGGGCAAAGCTCTGGAACGATACCGAAACCGCCGGGGCGAACCAGAAGTATATCGATCTGGCCGGGGGGCCCGCGGGGGTTATCGCCGCCATCGGAACCTCCCTTCCCGTAGGGTATACGGTTTCAAAACTGATATGGCTTAAAGAGACGGAGCCGGAAATCTTTGAAAAAATCGCCTTTGTGATCAATCCTAAGGATTATATCAATTTTTATCTCTCCGGCATCATCGCCACCGATGCGGGAAGCGCCTCCGGGACCGGCTATTACGATGTGATCCACAAGGTCTGGAGTGATAAAATGGTTTCCCTGATCGCGCCGGACTTTAAAAAGACCCTGCCCCCGGTCATTGACGATCTGGATGCGGTGGGAACGGTAAAGCCGGAGATCGCCGAAAAATACGGCCTCGCCGATTCCTGTATTGTCGCCCCGGGAAGCGGGGACAATATGATGGCCGCGGTGGGGACCGGCAATGTGGAACCGGGCATCGCCACCATGAACCTGGGGACTTCCGGGGTGTTCAGTATCTTTACCGACCAGCGGCCCGAAGGTTATCCGGAAATAATTCAGATTCAAAACTCCATCCCCAACGGCTGGATTCCCACGATATGTATCATGAACGCCACCTCCACCACCACCGCGGTACAGGAACTTTTCGGCCTTGAACTTGCCGCCTTTGATGCGGACATGGCCGCTTCCCCTATCGGCGCCGAGGGGGTGATCATGCTGCCCTTCTTTAACGGCGAGCGTATGCCCGGACTGCCTGCGGCCCGGGGATGTATAGGGGGGTTAACCATAAAAAATTTCACCCGGCCTAACTGTATCCGCTCCGGCGCAGAGGCGGTGGCCTTTGGCATCCGCTGGGGCTGTGATCTGCTGCGGGAAAAGGGACTTTCCTTTCATCAACTGCGCCTGGTGGGAGGGGGCAGTAACAGCGCCCCCTGGCGGCAGATCATCGCCGACGTGTTTGACGCGGAAATTATCGGGATCCAGGGCAAGGAAGCGGGGGCCTTCGGCGGGATTATCCAGGCCATGAGTGTCTGCAAGGAAGGTTCGGTACCGGAAATATGCAAAAAGCATATTATCTTAAACGAGCAAAAGCGCGCCCTGCCGAACCGGGAACAGGTTAAGCAATACGACGGGGTCTATCAGGCGTATTTAAATTTACGGAAAGAGATATATCACCAATAGGGAGGGGCCTTCCGTAAAAAACGATCCGGGGGTCAACCCGGCCCGGATCGTCCCTTACCATTCCTCTTTTCCCAAAACTTCCGGCCGGGAGCAGCGGGTCTTAACCTCGTAGTACACCCCGGAACGGGAGGCGTCGTGGATACCGTGCATCAGATCCAGGACATGATTTGCCAGTTCCCCACAAGCGCGGTGGGGCCGCCCTTCGGCAATGGCGCAGGCCATATCGGTAATTCCCAAGCCCCGGCTGTTTTCGGCATAGGCCCCCAAAAGGGGTATCTCCGACCAGGTCTCCTCCCGGAAGCGGCTTACCCATAGGGGGCCGCCGAAGGTATTGGGATCGGGAACCCGGAGGGTGCCTTCGCTGCCGTAGATCTCGATGAAAGGCAAGGTGTGGGAATAGACATCAAAACTCGTGATCAGGGTTCCCACCGCGCCGGAGGCAAAGTCCAGGGTCGCGGCGATATGGGTGGGAACGTCCACGGTGATGGTCTTGCCCTGTTGGGGCTCGCTGGTAATGGTCCGGGTCTTGAAGCCCTGTTGGGCGGAACCGGAAACCCGGGCAACGGGGCCCAGGAGGTTTACCAGGGCGGTAAGGTAATAGGGTCCCATGTCAAACAGGGGGCCGCCCCCGGTTTTATAATAGAATTCCGGATCCGGGTGCCAATGCTCGTGGCCGTGGTTCATCATAAAGGCCGTGGCGGCGATGGGAGTTCCGATCCAGCCGTCGTCGATGAGCTTGCGGCAGGTCTGGATCCCCGCGCCCAGGAAGGTATCCGGGGCGCATCCCACCCGTACCTTATGGGCCCGGGCGATATCCAGGAGTTCCGTTGCCTCTTCCCGGGTAACGCAGAGGGGTTTTTCGTTATACACATGCTTCCCCGCCTCCACCGTCTTTTTGGCAACGTCATAATGATTTTGCGGCTGGGTGATATTCAGCACCATATCCACGTCGGAACGGTGGATAAGGGTTTCAATATCCGGCACAAAGGGGATATGATATTCCGCCTGAACCGCCTCTCCCCGCTCCCGGATAAGATCCGTCACCGCGGTAACCCGGACCCGGCGGCGAAAGACGCCGGTCAAATTCTGCAAATAGATACCGCTGATCTTTCCCAATCCGACGATACCGATCCGTTGTGGGTCCATCTAATACATCCCCCTATCACTTTTGAATTCCTCCGCGGACAGCCCCTTTTCCACGGCGATCCGTTTGCCTTCCGCGGCCCAAAGGAGCCCCCGCTTCATCAACTCCCAGGCCTCGGGAATATCAAACACATCGTTGTGATGTCCCAAGGCGTTATAATAGACCCTGCCGTGACCCCAATGTTTGGTCCATATCTGGGGCACGTCAACTTCCCCATTGGTGGAGTGGTACCACTTAACTGTGGGAAACCGGGTGGTAGCCAGCACCTCAATAGCCGGATCCACCTGGAGGTAATATTGCTCGGACACCACGTCAAAGTCCTCAATACCTTCGGTCAAGGGATGAGACCGGGAACGGATATTGATCCGGTAGGGGACGCCGTCTGAACCGGGATGACTCACCCAGTTGGCGCCGGTCATAAATTGATAGGCCACCGCGGTTCTGAAAGCGTCGCACATCCCCCCGTGGCATCCGGCAAGCCCCACCCCGGAACCGACCGCTTCCAGCAGGGGTTCAAAGGTTTCCCGGGGCAAGTCCGCCCCCATGGTCCATATCGGAATAAAAAGATCCAGGCCCATAAGCCGGTCCTTATCGGTTAATACCTCCAAAGACCCGGCAACGGACACCCCGAAACCCTCCGATTCAAGAAAGGCCTTGAATCGTTCGGCGATAAGTTTTGGCTCGTGGCCGTCCCAACCGCCGCATAAAATTAATACTTCCTTTTTCATCATGCTCCCTCAGGTTAGTACCCGCGCAAGAATAAAATGCAGAGCATTTTATTCTAATTGCTTACGCAATAAAGAAACAATATGACCATTCGGTCATGTTGTTTCTGCGCGGGTCCTGAGGATCTGCGCAAGAAGTATACACACATAACCTGCCTCGCCCTTCAGGGCGAGGTAGGTTGATGTGCAGGTCCTTAGCAGTACCGGTTTTCAGTTTCAAATAAAATTTACAGGGGCCTCCATGGTAACGGACAAAAAGTTTTATACAACTCTGGTGCAAATTGCCCTTCCCCTGGCAATGCAAAACCTCATCACCTACGGAATAGGGCTGGCGGACAATTTTATGGTGGGCTCCCTGGGAGATCTTTCCCTTTCCGGGGTGTTCCTTTCCAATCAGGTACAATGGCTGCTTTTTATGTTCTGCACCGGTTTGGGGGCGGCCATGGTGGTTTTAGCGGCCCAGTATCTGGGGAAAAAGGACGTTAAAAACGCCAAGGTCGTTATCGCCATTACCCTTAAATTTGCCCTGGGCCTTGGAGCCGCCGCCACCCTCCTGGTATTTTTGTTTCCCGCCAGGATTTTAAATTTATTCACCCAGGATGAAAAGGTCATTGCCGAGGGGATGCGGTATATCAGGATCGTATGCTTTTCCTATATTTTTTTTAGTGTCAACAGCGTGCTCCTCGCCTCCATGCGTTGTGTGCAAAACACCAAAATCGGGTTTTTGAGTTCCCTTACCGGTTTTTTTGTCAATGTCTTTCTCAACTGGGTACTGATTTTCGGCAATCTGGGAATGCCCGCCCTGGGCGTTTCCGGGGCGGCCATAGCCACCCTGATCGCCCGGATCGCCGAATTGGGCGTTACCTTCCGCTATGTCCGGTTTATCGATAAAAACCTCTGTCTGCGGATAAAGGACCTGGCCCTGCGGAACCGGGAAATATTAAGTGACTTTTTTAGATACGGTCTACCGGTTCTTTTGGGGGACATCATCTGGGGTATCGCGGGAAGCACCCAGGTGGCCATCCTGGGCCGTTTGGGGACCGAAGTCCTGGCGGCCAACACCATTGCCGCCAATTTGTTCCAGTTTTTCAGCGTGCTGGTCTACGGCATTGCCAACGCCTCGGGGGTCATCATCGGCAGAACCGTCGGTTCCGGGGATTATCAACGGGTCAAAATGTATTCCAAGACCTTACAGCTTATCTTTCTGGGCTTCGGCCTCCTGACCGGGCTGCTGATCTTTTTCACCAAAGGCCTTATTCTGGCAGTCGGGTTCCCGAGCATCTCCGACGAAGCCCATGTCTATGCCCAGCAATTCCTCACCGTATTTTCAATTACCATCGTAGGCACCTCCTATCAGATGTCGGTCCTTACCGGCATAGTCCGGGCCGGTGGCGCCACCAGCTTTGTCCTGATAAACGACCTCATCCATGTCTGGCTCATCGTCATCCCCTCGGCCCTGTTATCGGCCTTTGTCTTCCACTTTCCCCCGGTGGTGGTTTTCGCCTGCCTCAAATGCGATCAGGTCCTCAAGTGCATCGTGGCAATAATAAAACTCAACCGCTGGAACTGGATGCGGAAGCTGACGCGGTAAGCCGTATTTGGTTTTAATCCCCGCACCTAAGAAATTCAACCACGAAGACGAAATTTAACCACGAACCACACGAAAAACACGAACAGGAAAAAGAGAATTCACCACAAAGACGCCATCCAGCACCTGGTACTATAGACATTAAAGAGAATTCACCACAAAGGCGCAGAAGGCGAATAAGGAAGAAGAATTAAGAAGGAAAAATAAATAATGAAAAGTGAGCCGTTATTCCTTACTCTTTCACTCTTCACTCTCCTAACTCCTCTCTCCTAACTCTTCTCCCTCCTTCTTCGCCTTCTGCGCCTTCGTGGTAAATTTCTTAAAATTCTCTTAAATTCTGTAGCATATCACCGCTTAACCGGCCGCAGGACCCCCTGTATGGTCAGAATCGGGGCCTCAAATTTCACCTCCAGGGTGCCGTCCCAGTTGAACATGGCCATCATGTCGCCGTAGTCGTTCTGAATGGGGCCGGTCTTGGCGTCGTTACCGGCGGCCACGATCTGCCCCGAGGGGACGCCGGGGTCCCACACCTTCTTCCAGTCTATGGTGGCGGCGGTCATGTCCCGGGCAAAGTCCCGGGAGATCACCTGAGGCCCCTCGCCCTGGATATAACCGACGGTACGCATCACATAGCTTCCCCGGGGAAAGCCGATGTTGCCGCTGCGGTCGGTTTGAATACGGTAGGCCACGCCCCGGTGGACGTATTCCATGGTGATGACCGGCCCCTCCCGGTATATGTGCAGGTTATCGTCGGTACGTATCGTGTCCGGCGCCAGGGGAAAAAGCAGCAGCCCCCGAAAACCCGAGGAGATGGTCGCCCGTCCCATGATGTCCGTCTGAATCGGGGCAAAAAGGGAGGTGGACTTCTGTTTGGACGCCCCGGACACCGCGTCAAAGGCGTCTTTATCCGCCGCGATATACCGTATGGCCGAGCGGTAGGACAAATAATTCCCGTCTTTAACGCCGGAAACATTGTACCGGTAATCAATAGTCAGATCCTGGGCAAAGACCAGCCCGCCCCAAAACGCGGTCAAAAGGGCAGCCAACCCCAACTTACGCATAACCAACCCCCTTTGCACTAGCAAATGAGGGGGGAAGCCTCCCCCCTACGCCGCATTTCATTGCGGCGTACCCCCCTCTGCGGGGGCACGGCCGTCTGCTTTCCGCCCCCGCAACGCCCCCGAAAACCCATCGGAGTTTCCGGGGATTCCCTATACCTTAAAGGCGCCGATGGTTCCTTCCATAATTTGAATGTTCCGGTGGGTATCCTTGGCAAGATCCAGCACCGCTTCGGCGGCCTTGTTGACCTCCTGGGCGCTGTCCCCCATACCGATGATCCCCTGCTGAATGGCCTGGACAATGGCGGTAAGTTCATCCATCTCCTTTTTGACATCCCCCATGTGGCCGGTCATATCCGTCGAGGTGGCCCCGACCCGGGAAGAGGCGGCGTTGATCCGCTCCAGGGCCTTCTGTATTTCCCCGGAAGCCCCCAGCTGGGCTTCCATGGCCGTATCAATATGCTGGATAAAGGAATCGGTGGCGCTGATCTGCTCCGAGACCAGCCGGAATGCCTCCTGGGAAGCGGCGGAGATGTGTACCGTATCCTCAACCGCCTTGGCAATACCGGTCAGTTCCTGTTTTATGGCCTGGGACTGGGACTGGGAGTTTTCGGCCAGGCCCCGGATCTCCTCGGCCACCACGGCAAAGCCTACCCCGGCAGAGCCCGCATGGGCCGCCTCAATCGCGGCGTTCATGGACAGCAGGTTGGTCCTGCTGGCTATCTGGGCGATAACCCGGTTAGCCCCCACCAGGGACTGGGACTGGGCGAGGATGGCCTGGATCTGCTTGTCCACCGCCTCAAGCTGCCCCTTCCCCGAGTCGGCCACCGTAACCAGGGACTGGAACTGGTTCTTCAGCTCCTGTATCGCGATCTGTACCGCGTTGATCGTGTTCGCCATTTCTTCCACCGACGTGGAAGAGGCGGCCACCGCCTGGTTCTGATCCGCTATCAGGGCATTGAGCCCTTCCAGGGCTCCGACGGTGTCCCGCAGCACCTCGTTGGTCCGTTCCAGGGAGCGGGTCTGGCCTTCGGTCTGTCCCTTGATGGCCAGGGCTGCGTCCATGATCCGGGCATTCGCCTGGACCGATTCCTCGGACCGGTCACTTAAGTTTTCCCCAATTTCCTGCAGGGAATTCTGGGCATGCTTGAGCTGGCTCATCAGGCTCCGCAGGGAAGCGATAAAACCGTTGATGCTTCGGGTAATGACCCCGATCTCGTCCCGGCGTTTCACCGGTATCTGATAGGTAAAATCCGCTTCTTTGGAACTTAAATTTTCAGACACCGATGCGGTAACGGAAGCGGTGGATCTGAGGGGGGTAATGACGATAAAGCGGAGCAGCAGGAAGAAAACCACCAGGAGGATCGCGATGCCCCCGAACATCAGGGGACCCACCACCCGGTTGATAAGGCCCACCGTCTCCTCGACGCTGGTCATGGGGAGGCTCATGGAAACGATCCCCACCCGGGAATCGGAAAAATCCTTTAGGGGGAAGTGAATCCCATAGTATTCGACCCCTGCCGCGGTATAATTTCCCCGGTAGGTCTCCCCCAGGCCCAGGACCGTATCGATCATCATGTCGTGATCCGATGAGAGGCTGCCGGTAAAGGGGGTGATCCATTCCTGTCTGCCCACTGAAACCGAAGACATCCCCGTGGAACTGCTGCGGTGCAGGGGCCCCTGGTAGATGTCTACCTCGCACTGGGTCAGCTGCTGCAGCTCGTCCGCAAATTTTTGGGACTGGATGCTGTGTTCGATAAAGCCGTAGCCGCTCAGGCTGCCGTTTTCCATTACCGGGATCGCGGAGATAAGCTCCAGGCTGTTGTCCAGGGAGTACATCCGGGTAACGCACTCCTGGTCATCGGTATAGGAAACAATGGTCCTGACATAGCGGGCGCCTTCGGAACCGCCGCTGTTGATGAGGAGATACCCGTCCCGGTCCGCCAGGGCAATGCCGTCCACATCCAGGGCCCCGGTGAGCGCGTCAAACCGGGCCTGAAACCGTGCGGGGTCCGCGCCGGCGTCAAGCGCCGTGATGATCCCCTCGTCCCCGGCAAAGACGGCAAACCACCGGGCTTTCTTTTCCAGCAGCGCCGTTTCTTCTTCGATAAGGCGGTAGACCAGATCATCCTTCTGGTCAATACCCTCCTTAAAGGAATCGGCGGACGTAGAGGTGGTAAGGATATTGATCGTAAACATGAGAACGATTCCGAAAAGAACCAAACAGATAAAAATCGGCGCCAGCAGTTTGATGCCGATGGAATACATCCTCGCTTTCATCCCACGCCCCAGATAATAATTTACCATAAAACAAACAAAGTTAACAAGTACGAACAGGCTCCGGCAATGCTCGGTTTCAACAAAGCACAGAAAAAATAACCACGGACCACACAAACCTCACGAACACGGAAAAAGAGAATTTGACCACAAAGGACAAAAAAGATAACCACGAACCACACAAACCTCACGAACAAGGAAAAAGAGATTTTGACCACAAAGGCGCCATCCAGTACCTGGTCCCATGGACCTTAAAAAGAATTTGACCACAAAGGCGCCATCCAGTACCTGGTCCCATGGACCTTAAAAAGAATTTGACCACAAAGGCGCCATCCAGCACCTGGTACCATGGACCTTAAAGAGAATTTGACCACAAAGGCGAAGAAGGCGAATAAGGAAAGAATTAAGAAGGAAGAATAAATAATGAAAGTGAGCCGTTATTCCTCATTCTCCTCACTCCTCACTCCTCTCCTTCTGCGCCTTCTGCGCCTTTGTGGTGAATTTCTTAATTCTGTATATGCATGGCCGTTTAATGTTTACAAGGTACTACTTTGCGGTTAATTTTTCCCCCGTTCGTGGTGTTCGAGTGGTTCGTGGTTAAAAATTCCTATGCGTTTATCCTGATGCTCCGGTTACAGCTGCTCCCGGGCGTTGGCGATGATTTCACCGGTTTTGACGTCCAGGGCTTTCATGGTCAGGCGGCGGGTATCGCCGGAACCGCTCACTTCACCGGTGATGACGATATTCGCCCCCAGGAAATTGCCGATGGAAACCGCTGATTCGTCGCTCACCGCGCCGGACATTTGGAAATTCTGTTCGGCCCGGATCAGTTCCAGGGAGCTCCGGTCAACGACCCTGAATTTACCTGACTCAACCAGCTGGAATTGCAGCTCATCCGTGATGAGCAGGGCGCTGTCTTTCTCTTGGGCATAAACGTTCAGCACCGCGATGATCCCATTTTCAGGGAGGACCCCGATAAATTTTTCGCTGATCCGGCGGATCGCCTCTTCCATGCGTGAAGCGGCCTGGACCTGGCGGCCCTGCATCTGACGCCGCAAATCGCCCTGGGTTCGGTTAATCACGACGTTTAAGTGGGGTTTCGGCCCGGTATAACTCGCTTTATACCGGACCCCTTCATACGCCACAAATTCAAGCTCCTGTTGGTCCACCGTAGTCATCAGGCTGAACTGGCCCTGCTGGTCCCGGGCAAAGGGGAGGACCGCGCTGCCCTCCTCAAACGCCACGAAGAGGAACTGGTCCCGCCGGTTATAGTTGAGGATCCGCCCCTCCAGAGAGGCCGGCAAGACTATCGTCAGCCGGGTATCCCGGACCAGGGCCATCCCGTCCCGGCTGAAACTGACGGACGCCGCTCCGGCATCATCGGACAGTTTCGTCAGGGTAAGCTGGGTCGAAAGGTAACACTGAAACAGATCCGTCCGGTCCCATCCGATTTCATCCAGATCGGCAATCAACAGCGGCTTGCCGGTGGCGCAGCCCATAAGACTCACGACAATAACCACAAAAAAAACGTTCCGGAAAATACCCTTCAAACTGCTTCCTCCTTAGCAACAATGAGAAACAATCGAGTTTCTCCGATTGGGATTAACTGCTTGGCGCCCCTTCTGGGAGGGAGAGAGAGGGAGAGACAGGCTCAGGAGCACGTATAGAAACAAATCCACTAAAACTAGCCGCTGCCCTTCCCTTGTCAAAGGTGAGCGCCGCCCAGTAACCTACTATAGGGGGGGGCTCAGTACTCGGAATATTCGGATTATTCAGGACGTACGAAATCGCAAGAAAGACACCATAAGATCCCGTACCATCCCATACGGAGTTCCCCGTATATGTAGACAAAGTAACCGTAGGCTTTGAGTTAGAAATGCCATATGCGATCGCTATCGGGGACTGGTATCTATTCAGAGCATCCAAATCTGCCGGACGTCCTGTTTCTTTGTACACCTTAACACTCGTAATAATAACCCCGGAATTTATATTGCTAATCGTCAGTTCTCCCCGTGGTTTACTGAACGCACTGTCCCCCTCATCAGAGGGATCCAGCTCAGCATCACAGCCCGAAAAGCCCAGGGCTAGAACCACACCTAATAACCCGGCAATAATCATTTTTTTCATGTTTTCCTCCATACAAAAAACTGATATCCAAGGTTTAACACAAAAGCCGAGCGGCGCCATGCGGTCATGGGGTCGTTTCCCACCGCCGTTTTACCCAGGTCCGTCGCATAACGGAGGTCCAGGAAGATGAGGTTCCTTCCAAAACGTATGCCTACATCCCCCCCAACCATCAAGCCCATGAGGGGATTCGCATAGGGTTCCTTTCCACCATAGGTGCCGCTCAATTCCAGATCCCCCAGGGCAAAATTGAAGTAGAGCCCTGCCAAAGGCTGCAGGACCACCGGCCCCAGATGAAAATCCCCTTTAACAATAAGCGGAAGCAGGAAGGAAAGACCCGTGCCCTCATCAAAACCCGGTACATTTTCTATAGTGCCCTTATCAGCCCTGAATAGGGCTTCGGCCTGGGCAACCACCATGCCAAAGTCCATGCCGAAGAACAGGCCCCCGCCAAAGGTTGGGTTTCCCTCTATATCCAGACCTTCCCAGTCGGTGTCGTCGGTATCATAGGAAAGGGAGTTCATGCCGACCAGGGCCCCAAAAAACAGGCCCCGATCCGGTGGACTCCGGGGAGGAGGGGTCTCCGAAACAGCGGAAGCTCTGTTCGAGGCAGCAGGGGCCGCCGCCGGTGCTTCCCGGGGGGATCTGCTGGTGGTCCCGGCCGGGGCTTCTTCTTGCCGCCGGCCGGGCTCGGCCGCCCGCCGGGATGACCGGGAAGGCTCTGAGGATGTCCCCTGCTCCGGGCCGGGGATGATCAAAGTTTCCCGATCCGGTACAGAGAGGGTCGAAGCGTCCCGATCCGGTGCGGGGAGGGCCGAAGTTTCCTGGTCGATAATCGAGCTTTCCCGGTCAGGCGCCGGTAAGGTTTCTGCCGGTACCGGGAAGCTTTGTCCGGCAAAAAACAACAGGACCCCCAGGGCTCCGGCACCAAACGATTTTGATTTCATTTTTTTCTCCTCAGCATAAAACCGCTCACATCTCCGAATACGGCTGCGCGGAGTCAAAGGCGCATACAAACCCATGGGTGATTACAAATCACCCATGGGACAATGGGCTGGTTTCAAAACCCGGTTGGTTTTGAAACCAGCCGCTCATGACTATCTTTTTGAATTCGCCTGGGACTCCGCCTGGAGCTTTGCAAGCTCCGGATCCGGATATGCGGGGACGTATATCTCGCCGCTCGGCGGATAGGCAGGCGCATACTGAATAGCCAGGGCCGTACCAGTCCAGGTTCGGTTGGTCACCGAAATCTTCTCAACATAGATCTTTCCCCCATTGGGATCATCTTCCTCGGTGATAAGGCCTTTTTCAAGCTTGCTCCTTTCCAGGGGCGAGGGTTCATGACCATCGGCAATATGGCGCCGTTCAATGATCTCATTAACCTGGTCATTGTAATCCAGGACCACATCGATAATCGCATGGGCATTGAGTTTCTTGGCCTCGGCCATCAGTTCCCCGTAGGTAATGTAATCGCCGGTCCAGTGATACTCCCCATCCGCTCCCATTTGGTAAACCGATTCAGACTGAAGCTGGATGATTCCAAGCGGGGTAAAATCTTTGGACTTAAAGACTTCGGGACCGACAAGCCCCCAGCCTTCCTGGACGCCCCGCCAGTTTGACCCGGTTCGCAGCTCAATGTCTTCCGCGGCGACGGACGAATAGGAGCCGATGTCGTACCGGGCTTTATCCGACGGGCGAATTACCATGGCTATATTGGCGGTGGTGATATCCGCAGGAATACTGATCCGTATCCGTTCTTTTAACTGAACCGTCGGGGTTCCGCTGATAGTTACCTGCAGGAATTGTTGGTTAGGCGTGTCCGGGTCTTGGTCACCGGTGGAGTCAACGCTCAGGTCCACATATTGGTATTGGGTTTCGTTTTGGGCTGCGTCTTCATCTTCGGAAATCGGTACGGTATCTTCCGATACAACAGCCTTTAAACCCCGGGGAAGGTTGGTAAACCAATGGGAAATATCGGTCCCCTGATCAATGCCCTTCGCCAGCTTAGTACCGCCAAATCCGATCCTGAAGGTCTTGGCATCAATCGGCCGGTTGACCGCGCCCCCGACAATAACAGAACCCACATCCACCCCGTAGACCTCAAAGCGGCGGTCCCGGTCCATCGGAATATCAAAATCCCATGAACGGTTGGTTACTTCCCAGGGCACCCGGATCTTGATAGGCTGATTGATCGGTTGCAGCGGAATGCCCTCAATGGTGGCGATAACCGTGGTGGCCCCCTTCTCGGCCGCGTATTTTGCTTTGGGATCCAGGGCATGGGCCGTGGCTTTTAAGCCCCGGGGAATATTGAGAAACCAACTCGTTATATCGGCTTTGTTCCGTATCGGAACCTGAATAGCTGTCTCAATAAGGGTAATCGTGATGTCCTTGGGAACGATTTTTATGCCCAGGGAACCCCCGATGATTTTGGTATTCGTACTTCGGTTCCATTGGACCTCTTCCTTTGCGGCAAACTGGGACTCGTCGGCAATCTCAACTTCCGCATCCACGATGTCGATCAGGGGAAAGCCCACCGGTCCGGCTGCCGGGGGAGGGGCAACCGTACTACATCCCGAAAAGCTAAACACGATAAACCCTGCTACTATCAACGTATACGCTATAAAATGCTTTTTCATTTCTGTTTTCTCCCTTCCTGATTTTTTTACCGGTTAGTTGTTATCCGCGGCGGTTTGACCTTCTTGCCAAGACTGGAAGGATGCCTCTTCTGTCGGTGAAACAAAGGCCCGGGAATTCCCGCGGGTAAGGTAGGTTCCGGGGATATTCACCCGGATCAGCTCCCGCATCGTTACGGTTGGGATACCGGAAATATAGATTTTGATGGAGTTTGCACCCTTCTTTACCTTGTGGGCCGTTGCTTCAAGCCCGTCGGGAAGGTTTTCAATCCAATCACTGACATCTTCCCCTTCTAATATGCCCTGAGAGAAGGTCTCGCCTTCGGGCAATTCAACCACGATGTCAACGACTTCCCAGGTCACTGCATAGGTATTTCTTCCGATTTCCCGTAATTCCTTTACTTCCCGTATTTCCTGGCCCCTGACCCCGGAAATCGCATATACCGGCGGGGGAATGCGTTCCGCCTCGGGAGCCAAGGCATCAGCCGGAAGGGCATAGACCGGACTCCCCGCCCGCTGAATACCCGCATTCCTGCGGGGCAGCGGAACCTGTATCCTGACCTCATCAAGATTGGGGGTTTCAATCACATACTGGGTACCCCCCTCTCCCTTACGGCTAGCGCTTGAATCAGAACCTCCAAGGGCAAATCCATGGATGGAGATCATCGCCAATCCCACGAAAATGAACAACATCCTCTTCATTTTTTTTCTCCTTTTGCATTGAAATTTGCACTGAAATAACGATTTTTCTAAAGGTGGACATGGACTGTCCCTTATAGGACAACACGGCATCAGGATCTCCCCGAGACCCCAACGCTAAACTAGGGGGCATTATAATAGTTTGCCTCGTATTTAGCAAGCCTAGGGCTAGTAATTTGGTAAAAAAAAGACAAAAAAACCACGAACCACCCGAAGCTCACAAACAAAGGAGAGCATTCAGGTGGATTCCGGAATATCGAAGCAAAAGGAGCGTGTTTTTCGCGGGTTTTTCCCTGCCCTGCCGCTAATCGGTCTTAATGGTTCCCCGGCTTGGGGGGAAGATGAGGTTGAGGATGATCCCCACCACCGTGGCCAGGGCAACCCCGGCAAGTTCAAACTGCAGCCCCTCGGTTATGGCAAAGGCCAGTTTGCCCCCCCCGATGCCGATGACAAAGATCACCGAACTTATGGTGAGGTTCCGCTTGTCCTTGTAATCTACCCCGCTTTCCACAATGGTCCGCAGCCCGCTGGAGGCGATGATCCCGAAAAGCAGCATGGAGATCCCCCCCATCACCGGGGTGGGGATGGTTCTGATCAGGGCACCGAATTTTTGGAAAAACGAGAGGACCACGGCGATGACTGCGGCGCCGCCGATAACCCAGACCGAATACACCCGGGTTATGGCCATAACCCCGATATTTTCACCGTAGGTGGTGTTCGGAGGCCCGCCCCACAGGCTCGCCCAGGTGGTGGCCAGGCCGTCCCCCGCCAGGGTGCGGTGTAAGCCGGGGTTTTTGTAAAAATCCTGGCCCACCACCTTACTGGTTACCAGGGTATCCCCCAGATGTTCACAGATGGTCGCCAAGGACACGATCACAAAGGTCGATACCGCGACGATGTTAAACCGGGGGATGCCAAACTGGGGCAGCCCAAACCAGGGGGCATCCCGCACACTTTGAAAATCGATAATCGCATAGGCGGGGAAGAACATCCCCATGATCAGGGTAAAGAGGTACCCCGCCACCAGGCCGATGAGGATGGGGATGGTACTGAAAAAGCCCTTCAGAAAAATATTTGCCGCCACGGTTATCCCCAGGGTAACCAGGGCGATGGAAAACATCACCAGGCTGTAGTTGCCGCCGCCGTCGTTCATGGCCATGGTCATGGCGGTCGGCGCCAGGTTGAGGCCTATCACCACGATAACCGAACCGATTACCACCGGCGGCAGGGCCTTGTCCAGCCAGCCCTTCCCCGCAAACCGGATAATACATCCCACCACGCAGTAAAAAATCCCCGCCACAAAGGCCCCGCCCAAGGCATAGGGCATGCCAAAGGCGGCAGATATGCCGATCAAGGCCGGAATAAAGGCAAAGGACGAACCCAAAAAAGCGGGAACCCGGGCGCCGGTCACCAGGATATAGATCAAGGTCCCGGTACCGGCGGTAAAGAGGGCGGTGGACGGATTCAAGCCGGTCAGCAGCGGGACCAGGATGGTTGCGCCGAACATAGCAAAAACATGTTGAATACTCAAGGGTATCCAATAGCCCAATGGGGGCCGTACCTGGGGCCCCAAAACTTCATGATGTGCCATAAAATCCTCCCTAATAGGGGTTACTATATACTATTTCCGCATCCAGGGCTATACGGATCCGATAATTCCCGGTAAACTTGCCCGGTGGAGAAGGCATGGATATTAGTTTTTATTCCCTTGGCGCGGCTGAGGAAGTTACCGGTTCCAAACATGTAATCACGGTTAACGGCCAGAATTACCTCATCGATTGCGGCGCTTTTCAGGGCAGCAGGGCGGAGGCGGACCGGAAAAACCGGAATTTCGGCATCCCCATCGATCGTATCCAGGGGGTAGTGGTTACCCACGGCCACTATGACCATTGCGGCCTTTTACCGCTGCTTACCAAAAAGGGTTACCGGGGAAATATCTATGCGACCCCGGCAACCAGGGATATCGCCAGCCTTATCATGATGGATTCGGCCCATATTCAGGCCCGGGACGCGGCGTATCTGCGCAAACAAGCCCATAAGCAGAATAAAAAATTCACCTGGGAACCCCTCTATGATGAACAGGATGTGATCCGGGCCACCGGGCAAATCATCGGGATCTCCTATAACCGTCCCCTTTTTTTAGGGGAGGGAGTGGAACTGGAATTTTACGATGCCGGTCATATTCTTGGTTCCGCCATGGCCATGATCACCGTAAAAAAAGACGGAGCGGAAACCAAAATCCTCTGTTCCGGCGATCTTGGCCGTAAGGATAAGCCGATTATTCGGGATCCGGACCGGGTTCCCGCGCCGGATTATATCATCCTGGAGAGTACCTACGGCGACCGCCGGCACGATACCTCCGAGGATGCCATGAAGAAACTCGCCGAAATTGCCCGGCGGACCGCCCGCAGCAGGGGGAAGATCCTCATCCCTGCCTTTGCCATTGAACGGACCCAGGAGCTGGTCTATTATTTTCACCTGCTGGTGGATGAAGGCGCCATTCCGGAGATTCCGATTTATGTGGATTCGCCCATGGCTGCCAATGCCACTACCATCTTTCAGGTACACCCCGAATGTTATGATGAGGAGATCCACGAAGCTTTTATCAAGCACCACAAAAATCCCTTTGGGTTTAACAATCTCCACTTTACCACCAGCGTAGAGGAGTCCAAGGCCCTGAACAACAAGCAGGGGCCCCTCATCATTATTTCCGCCGACGGTATGTGTGAGGCCGGACGGATTCAGCATCACCTGATCCACAATATCGGCGATCCCAATACCACCATTCTGACGGTGGGTTATATGGCCCAGGACACCCTGGGCCGGCGGATCCGTGATAAGGCGGCGGAGGTGAAGATCCACGATCAGTGGTTTAAGCGGAAGGCCCAGGTGGAGGAGATCAACGCCTTCAGCGCCCATGCGGATTATTTTGAGGCCGGCCAGTGGCTTCAGTCGCTGGATACTTCCCGCTTAAAACAGATTCTCCTGGTCCACGGGGAGCCTAAGGCCCAGAGCGCCTTTAAGAAGTACCTTATCGAAAAAGGTTTTGCCCATACGGAGATCGTCCAGTACGGCAAGACCTACGACTTGGGCTGAGGGTCCTCATGTGGTATTTAACCGGATTTCATGCCATTGAAGAGCAGATAAAATCGGGAAAAGCCGTTGGTTCCCTCCTCGTGGCAAAGGCGGGTCCCCGGGCCCGGGAGATCATTGCCCTGGCAATGGAACATAAGATCCGGATTGACCGGGTGGGGACCCATGAGCTTGATCACCTTGCCCCGGATCACCGGGGAATTGTTTTACCGGTGGAAGATCCCGGCTCCCCTGAGGATATTACCCTGGAAGGGTTTTTGGCGGGCCTGGGGGACCGGACCGACGTTCTGGTGGCGGTGCTGGATGAAATCACCGACCCCCACAATTACGGGGCCATCCTCCGTTCCTGCGATCAGTTTGGGGTGGACCTGGTACTTACCCGGAACCGGCGTATTGCCAAACACGCGGAGGTGATCGCCCATACCTCCGCGGGGGCGGTTTCCTGGGTTTCCGTGGCGGAGACGGCCAACCTGATCCGGGCGGTGGGGGACTTAAAGGCCGCGGGGTTCTGGATCTACGGCGCCGACATGGCCGGGGAACCGGTGTACACCCAGGATCTCCGGGGCCGTGCCGCCCTGATCCTGGGCGGAGAAGGAACCGGCATTTCCCGGCTCCTCCGGGAGAGCTGCGATGTCCTGGTGGCCATCCCCTCCCAGGGCAGAGTGGATTCGCTCAATGTATCTGTTGCCGCAGGGATCCTGTTCTACGAAATTACCCGTCAGCGGAGCCAACGATCATAGTTGGGCGCCGTCGGACGAATACTGCCTTTATGGCTGCCGTTGCCTGAGACATGGGAATAGTATAACCATGGCGGAATTATTTTGCAAGTAGATTAAGAAAAATGTCAACAATGCTCAAGGTAAAATAACCACGAACCACGCGAACACCACGAATGAAGAGGAAGAAATAACTACAAAGGCGCAGAAGGTAGGAAGGAAGAATAATTAAGAGAGGAGGGAGGAAGAAGGGCTTTTCATTCTTAATTTTTAATTCCCTTAAAACTATGCCTTTTAAATGAAAAGTTCGTGCGGTTCGTGTCGTTCGTGGTTTTTCTTTCTTTTGTTGAAACTGAAAATTGCTGAAAAAATATTGTTAGCCCGGCCTATATCCAGGTTTTTCTGCCGTCCCCGGAAATGGGGATCTTGTCCCCCAGATACCGGGGTTTGGGCTTAAAGGTGACATAAATAAACGCCTTCACCCGGGCCAGATACTCCCGGATCTCCCATGACATTTTGGTACGGAAGGCGAATTTTTCCTGGCTTTGGGCATAGGCGACCGCGTCGAGCCCCAGGCTGCGGGCTATGTATACCGCCCGGCTTACATGAAACTGCTGGGTAACGATGATCACATCCCGTACCTCAAAAACATCCCGGGCCCGGTACATGGAATCGTAGGTATTAAACCCCGCGTGGTCCATAAAGATGTCCGCTTCGGCAATACCCGGCGCCTGGGCCAGCACATAAAGCCGCATGGCATTTACCTCATCGTAATACCGCTCCCCGTGGTCACCGGAAAGCAAAAGCTTTTTCCCGGTTCCGGCTTCGATGAGGGCAATCCCCCCGATAACCCGGTCTTCCAAAACCCGGGAAAGCCGCGTTCCCCGGGTCTGGGACCCCAGGACAAGCACCGTTGTTTTATCCGGTATATCGTCGATATGGGCATATATGTACTTTTCAGCGCCCTTGATCATGCCCAGGTTAATCAAAACCGATCCCACCGCCACTAAAGCGGCCAGGCCCATGACGATTTTGATAACCTTTTTTACGATCCCCACCTTTAAACCACCTTTTCAATAACACCGCCTTGGAACCGGTAAACACTAATATATAGAAGAAATTCACCACAAAGGCGAAAAAGGCGAAAAAGGAAGGGAGAAGAATTAAAAAGGAAAAGTGAAGCATGAGGAAGCACCCACTCGTCACCCGTAATTCCTTATTCGCCGTATGCTCATTTAATTGACCGCGCAACGGTCCACCCTGTGGTGAATTTCTTAAATTCTGTATATATTAGCCTTTACAAGATGCCAGTATACCATGTTTTTGCTTAAAAGTACACCAAATAGGCGTAAGATCAGGGATGGCGCCTCTCAGCGGTATTTCATTCTTCCGTTCGTGTCTGTTCGTGTTGGTTCGTGGTAAAATTCTTCTCTATATTAGTTTTTAGCCTGGGTATCGGGCTATTGACGGAATATTCCGCATTGAGTACTATATAATTGAAAATATGATAATTTCTAACGACCATCCTTTTGCTTCCTTTGGCTTATCCGAGGGAGTGCTGGCGGCCCTTACCCAGAAGGGATTTGAGGCGCCCAGTTCTATTCAGTCCATTGCCCTGCCCCGGCTCCTGGCAGACCAGGGGCACCTCGTGGTTAAGGCTCGGACCGGCACCGGCAAGACCGCCGCCTTTGGGATACCCCTGGTGGAGCGGCTTACCCAGGGGGGCCACGAACCCCGGGCATTGATCCTCACCCCTACCCGGGAGCTGGCCCTGCAAGTTTCTAAAGAAATTGCCTCCTTTGCCCCGGGCCCCTATCCCCGGATAACCGCGGTTTATGGCGGTTCCTCCATCAGAAACCAGATCCTGGACCTCAAACGGGGTACGGAGATTGTGGTGGGAACCCCCGGCCGGATCATGGACCTGATGGAACGGAAGGTGCTGAACCTCTCCGCCATTGAGTGGTTCATTCTGGACGAGGCGGATGAAATGCTGGACATGGGCTTTTTTGAGGATGTGGAAACCATCCTCCGGGGGACGCGGAGCGATCGCCGGGTGGCCCTGTTCTCCGCTACCATGCCCGAGGCCATTTTAAAGATAGTCAAGGAATATATCGGCGAGGTGGAGATCCTGGAAGATACGGTCCCGGAGGATGAAAAACCCGCGGTGGACCAGTACTACCTGGTCTTAAAAAAGGAAGACCGCCTGGAGGGGCTCCGGCGGCTGATAGACGAGGCCGATGATTTTTACGGCTTGGTTTTTTGCGCCACCAAGGCCGGCGCTGATGAGCTCGCCCGCCGATTGGTAGAGGGGGGGTATTCCGCGGAAGCCATCCACGGGGATCTCACCCAGGAAGCCCGGGAGCGGACCCTGCGGCGGTTCCGTTCAAAACTGACCACCATCCTGGTGGCCACCGACGTGGCTGCCCGGGGTATTGATATAGAACGGCTCACCCATGTGGTGAACTGGGACCTGCCCAATGACCGGGAGACCTATGTTCACCGCATAGGCCGTACCGGCCGGGCAGGCCGGCGGGGTAAAGCCGTCAGCATGGTGCTTCCCTCGGAGCGGGGCCGGCTCAACGCCCTGTCCCGGAGCATGGAACGGGTTTTGGGGAGCCGGATCGAGTGGATGCGGCTTCCGCCGATAAAGTCCATAATGGATGCCACGCTGAACCGGATCCGCCGGGCGGTGATCGCCGCGGCTCCCCAGAACGGGGATACGCCGGCCCCCACTGAGGAGGCAAGCCCCGCGGCCCTCGCCCCGCCGCTCCACTCCCGGTTAGGCCGGGAACTCATCGATGCCTTGGGCGCCGAGGGGGCGGTGCTTGCCCTTATCGCCGGAAATTACGGGGAATCCCTGGATTTTTCCCGGTACAGCCCGGTAATGGAATTAAACGAATTGACCAGCCACGAAACGGAACGGAAGCGGGGAAGACACTCCTTTGATGATCCCAAGCTCCTCCGCCGGCACGGAGGAAGGGGTTTTACTGAAAAGAAAGGGGAAAAAGGCCGGGAAAACAAAAGCCGGGTATACATAGGCCTTGGCCGCCGCCACGGCGCTTCCGCAGGGGATGTGGCCCGGCTCTTGATGCGCGCCGGGGGTGTACCGGGACGCCTGGTGGACGGTATCGAGATGAAGGACTACTGCGCCTTTGCCACCATGCCGGAGGATGCGGCCCGGCGGGCCTATGCCTTCTCCCGGAACGCCCCGGAGGACCCTTCCATCAAGCCGGCATCGCCACCGGAACATCCTTAGACTGGGCCGCGACTAACTCGGCGGCGCTTACCGCATCCGGCGCATATATATCGGCGCCTATGGCCTGGCAAAATTTCTCCGTTACCGGCTTCCCTGTGACTATTATTTTTACCCGATCCCGTATATTTGCCGCCGCCGCGGTCTGTACAATAAGCTTAAGTTGATGCATGGTGGTGGTGACCATGGAAATAGCGGTAATAAATTGGGCATTTTCGTTAATAGCCGCCTGAATAAACTTTTCCGGGGAAACCCCCGTGCCAAGATCCATCACCCGGAATCCGAAGCCCTTCATCATAACCGCGATAAGATTTTTTTCAATATCCCGCAGTTCTCCCTTAACGGTTCCGATAATTACCGCAGGGCCCGGCTCCCCGGTGGGAGCGGGAATCAAAAGCCGCAGTGTTTTTAAGCCCATGTTCATCGCCCGGTCGGCGATCACCATTTCGGGAGAAAGGATCTCGTTACGGACCAGCCGTTCTTCCACTGTTTTTATTCCCGGAATCAAACCCTGTTTAAGAATACTTTCTACACTATAATTTTCCGCAAGCGCTTTGGTTATGAGAGCGGAAGTCTCCATCGCCTTGCCGGATTGCAAGCTACATGAAATCTCACTAAGATCAATCATACAAACTCCTTACCATTATTCATTATCCAACAAGCGTCAACCGTAATATTGTAATATATTTTAATATTCCAAATTACTTTTCAATAATAGAGCGGTAATCTATAGAAAAGTTGTCCTCTGAAATTTCAGAAACCCTGCCTCCTCCCTTGGTTCGGTATTTTCCGGGACTTATTCCGGTGTAATTTTTGAAGATCTTGGAAAACCAGCTTTGATCTTCAAAACCGCAGGAACCTGCTATTTCGCTTAAGGATAAATCGGTTTCGGTTAATAAACGGCCCGCCTTTTCCACCCGTAAACGATTCAGGTAACTTGAAAGATTTTCCCCCATTTCTTCCTTAAAAATAGTGCTGAAATAGGGAGCCGAAAGACCGGATACATCGGCTATTTCCTGGAGGCTTATCCGCCGGGTATAATGATCCCAGATATACCGTTCCGCTTTACGCAGCGCAGCGGCATGACGCACCCCCTTAAACGAAAAGATGTCCCCCGCCATACGCTCTACTATGGCGTGGAGCATATCGGTCAGTTCTTCGATATTTCTAGCCTCCTGTATGCGACAAAGATAATAGTTATTTGTTTCCAAAAGGACTTCTTCGGAATTACCGGGAGTTACATTTGCCCGGGAAAGGAGCACTACCAACTCGATGGCCCGAAATTGGATAAATTTAAAATGATCGGGATTTGAAAACAAAAGTACCGCTAAAAGCTCGTTCAGTATCTTCCGTCCCGTTTCATTATCCCCCCGCCTGATAGCTCCCAAAAGCTGCCGCTCTTTGCTTAACGAATACCCCGGCGACAGCTGCCCCTGGGGATATTGCTTTTTCAATTCCTCAATTTGGTTGGACAGATCGAACTGTTGTTCCGCCCGGCGTTTTAGAATTTCATGGTAATCATCAGCGCCGGTGGATAAGGATTCGGCCAAAACCAACAGGAGTTCTGCCAGGGCTTTAATTTTTCCCGATTCCGCCAGGGGGTATTTTTTCGGATGCTGCTGCAGTTCCTCTTCGGAGAGCTGCCCCTGGGTCATTATCGAAAGGGCATGGCTCGTCTCCAGGCAGTCAACCCCCAGGAAACCGGTAACCAGCAGGGACCCCACGTAAGAGCCCTCGGAATAAAGGGGACTTGTCCAGAACATAAACCCCAGATCGCACATATAGATATAGGAGCCGCCAAAACGATGGGCCTCTTTAATCGCGTTAACGTGCTGTTCGTCGCAGGGGGTGTTTACTAAATCCCGGCTATTACCCGGTTTATCAGGGACCATGTATTTGATACAATAAAAGCAGGTGTTTTTTTCCGTCTGAATATAATCATGGTATACCTCCGGTATGGGTTGATAGTTTTTATCATGGACGCTCACCAGGGTGCCGGTGGCTTTGGCATACAGTAAAAGCAGCTTATAGGCCTTAAGCAGAATGGGATCGGTTTGGGCGGCTGCATTGGTCAAGGTTTCTTCGGTTGTCATGGTTCACCTATAATGAGGAATAGGGATCGTTTTCGTCCTGAGGAAGGGAATTGATGTTTCCCCCGGTTTCACGGTACTTTCCCGGACTGATCCCGGCATACGTTTTAAATATTTTTGAGAACCAGCTTTGATCCTCAAATCCGCAGGCCCCGGCAATTTCGCTTAAGGGAAGGGTGGTTTCGGTAAGCATGGCGGAGGCCTTTTCTACCCGGAGGCGGTTCAGATAATTCGACAGGTTCTCTCCCATTTCTTCTTTAAAAATGGTACTAAAATAAGGAGCCGACAGCCCCGATGCGTCGGCAACTTCCTGAAGGCATATTTTCCGGGTATAATTTTCCCATATATACCGCTCCGCCTTCCGCAATGCCGAAGCGTGGCGTACCCCCTGGAAGGAAAAAATCTGTCCGCCCATGCGTTCCACAATGCTGGCCATAACATCGGTCAGCTCTCCAATGTTTTGCGCTTCCTGAATATAGCGTATGTAGCGGTTGTTTTTTTCAAGCTGCGTATTGTCCTCGGTGGCATCCGGGGTTATCGTTTCCCGGGACAGGAGAACTACCAGCTCTATGGCCCGGAGTTTGATACAATCAAAATTATTGGGATTTGAGGTAAAGAGATTTTCCAAAATTTGATTCAGGATCTTTTTCCCCGTTTCATTGTCCCCCCGCCTGAGGGCGGCCAAAAGCTGCCGTTCCCGGTCCAGGGAGTATCCGGAAACAACATTTTTTTTGCCCCGCAGGCTTGGTGATAATTTGATTGGCGGCGGCATGCGGGAAGTCTGTTCATCCTTGTGTTTGATGATTTCAATATAATCTTCAGGCGTCTTGGATATCTGCTCCGAACAAACCAACAAAATTTGGGCCAGGGCTTTGATCTCTTCAAAGGTCCGTACCGGAATGTTTTTAAGGCGGTCCGCGATTTCTTCTTTCTCCACCTTGCCTTGCAGGAACTCGTATATTTTTTCGGCTTCCTGCTGCCGTTCCACGGAAAGCACCTTCCCTGCGATTAACGCTCCCGCAAAACGTCCGGTAGAATAAAGCGGACTGGCCCAAAATATAAATCCTGCATCACAGACATAGATATAGGAGCCGCCCATGCGCTGGGCTTCGTTTGCCCCGTTTATATGCAGGGAAAGACACGGATACGCTTCCGCATCTCCCTCGGCAGGGGAGGATTGCTGTTTCTCTCTACAGAAATTACAAAAGGTGTGGCAGCACCCTTTAATAGGACGGCCGGTTTGATCCAGTACTGCTACGGCACAATCCGTTGCTTTTTCATAGGATTTAACCACCCTATAGGCCTTAAGCAGCAGGGGTTCTATCTCCCGGCGGTTTATAATATTGGAAGAGGATGTTTTTTGTTCCTGTTTTTCCTGGGTATCCGCATACTGATACCTGTTCATAAAATGTCTCCTTAGCGCCTCGTTCAAAACGAAAGTTTTAAACAAGGTACCATAATCAACATTCTATGCATCACTTACGAACGTAATACACCCTAATGGCTAAAAATGTTTTTTTTTTCGATTTTTTCGATAAATTAAGCGGCTTACAACTACTTTTATTACAAACCACGATTACCGGCGTCAGGATTATTGATTTTTAATATGCCCCGGGCAGTGGCAATCCGTATCGCGTCGGCCCGGTTGACCGCTCCGAGTTTATCGTAGATCGCGCCGATGGTCATTTTAACGGTATTAAGCGAAAGGGCCCTGTCCCGGGCTATCTCGTCCCGGGTTAATCCCTGGGAGAGGCCGATCAACACCTTCCGTTCCCGGGAGGATAACACCATATCCGGCGTTGATTCCTGCTCCCGGTATTTTTGGAGGGTCACCGAAACTTTTTTCGCATACGCCGACGCATTTTTAAGGATCATCTCCAGCCACGATGGAGGGATCCGGTGGTGGTGGTCCTTCAGGGCTGCAAGAATAAGGGGCCGTATATGATTACCCATCTCGATAAACGGCATATCCAGGGCATCGGGCCGTGCCAGTTCGTAGGCCGCTTCCAAGGCTTCCCGGGCCGCTTCCGGCTTTTCTTTGTGGTAGAGGCATACCGCCTCCAGCACCTTCATCTCCAGCCGTCCCAGAAGATAGGCCCCCAGCCCATAGGAGTCTCTCCTGTTTTCTATTATGGCCAGGGCGTCGTCGTATCGCTTTTCCGCAAGATACCCCTTGATCCCGGTCAGAATCTCCGGGCCCTGCATGAGGAAATTTAACTCCGTATCTTCGGGATCCTCCAGAATCCAGGGGGCAACCTTGCCGGTTTGTCCGATATGGGCATAAAACCAGCCGGTGAAGATGTCGTAGAAAACAGTACGGTTTACATAGTCCGTCACTTCCAACTGGGCATCCAGCAGTTTGAAAAGCTCCGGGATTTTGGTATATCTTCCCCGGACAAGGGCTATGCGCAGGAGGTAAAAGAGGCTGCGGGTTTCAATCTCGTATTGGTTCCGCCGTTGGGCCTTATACAGGGCCTGGTAGGCGAATTTTACCGCATTATCCAGATCCCCCCTGAAATAGGCGGCTTCCGCCCGGGCGAGGTCGGTCAAACCGCAGATGCAGCCGTTCACGGAGGCGACGATATGGGGTTCCGCGGCAGCCATCGCCTGGATATACCGATCCAGTTCCCCCTCTTTCGCAAGGCCCACCCGACAGGCATAGGGCACCAGGTTGGTCACGGTAACGGTCCCCCGGATCTCTACCCCGCCCAAGCGGTAGTAGTGATGGGCCTTTTCAAAGAAGCGGGGGAACTCGTAGTTTTGGGTGAAGGGACTGGAGAGCATCCCGATAAAGCCCAGGTTGTTGTAGCTGCCGTATAAGGTCCGGTTGTTATGGACCGAAGGAGGCAGGGCCTCAAAGCGTTCTATGAGTCCCCGGGCTTCCTCGGCGGCTTCTTCCAGCCTGCCCAGGGTAAAGAGCAGCCGGGTATGCAGGACCGGGGCCCGGGGGCTTTCCTGGTACAGTTTTTCCGGCGCCCGGTCCATGATATCCAGGAGGAAACGGATGAGATGCTCCGGCAGCACCTGGGGGAGGGTATAGACCACCTCCATCAGCTTAGTATAGGCCCCGGCTTTTTCATAGTACCCGATGGCGTCCATCTTCTGGCCGTTTTTCTCGCACCAGTTTCCGGCCAGGAGATAGACCTCTTTTTTTTCCTCCGCCGTTAAGCGGTCCTGTTTACCAACGAGATACTGCTGGAACAGGTGGTGGAGCCGGTAGGCGTCCAGATAGGGATCGTACCTGACGAAGGACCCGATCTTCTCTATCTCTGCAATGAACTGATCGCCCCCGGATATTCCCTTGATGAATTCGAGGGGGAGATGCTCGATCAGGGAGAATTTGATAAAATATTTCTGCATTTTTTCAGAAATGGTGGAAAAAAGCTCCCGTTCAATCCGGTTGAAGATATTGAACTTCAGAAAACCGCGGCTGTAACCCTCATCGGCCCGCTTTTTTAAGGCCAATGCCGCCAGATGTATGGCAAAGGCCCAGCCTTCGGTATCCCGGTAGAGGCTGCGGGCCGCTTCCTCGGGCAGGGTAATATCCTCCAGCCGGAAGTAGTCGATCATTTCGTCCGGGGTAAAGCGAAGATCATCCTCGGTTATTCTGGCCAGAAGCCCCTTGGAGAGGAGACTGACCGTATTGATCGCCGGTTCCTTCCGCGAAATAAGGATGGAAGTCAAATTACGGAAAGAAACGGTGGAAGATAACTCCAGAAAATTCAGGACCGGTTCGTTGTGAATCAGGTGAAAATCATCGAACACCGCGACGTATTTTACATCCGGTATTGCATTCCGCTGGGGAATGAGCAAATACCGATCGAATTGCCCTTTTGTTTCCGGAAAGCCGTTTTCCGCCATTTTCGCGGCGCCTTCCGGGCTGAGAAAGGCCACCGCCCGGACGAAATTTTCCCAGAACCGCCAACTGTTGTTATCCCGCTCGGACAAATGGATCCATACGGTCCTAAAGGGGGTATTCCGGAGATACGAATAAACCGCCAGGGTTTTACCGTACCCCGCCCCGGCGACCACGGTAACCAGGCGGTGCCGGACCGCCTGGTCCATAAGCTGCTGTATCCGGGGCCGGTTCAGAATAATTTGGTTATCCGCCACCGGCGAGGCACCAGGGTAAAAAAACTGCCCGGTAAGTGATCCCGCTGTATCCTCATTCATTGTTTTTCAATATTCCTTTTGAAACGGCGATCCGCACCGCGTCGGCACGGTTTACCGCTCCCAGTTTATTATAAACATTTCTGATGACACTTTTCACGGTATTGATGGAAATTTCGCTGTCCTCGGCAATTTCTTCCCGGGTTAAGCCCTGGGAAAGACCGGTTAACACCGCCAGTTCCCGGGGGGAAAGGCCCGAACCCCGGGAAGCCGGCGGATGCCGCTGTTCCCGGAAATGTTCCGCCGCCTCAAAGAGCCGTTGGGCGTGGGCCGATGCGCCCCGCCGGATCTTCTCAAGCCAGGGCCGGGGAATGGCGCAGTTTTTTTCCCGCAGGGCCATCTCTACCAGGGTCCGGACATCCTTACCGATTTCGATAAAGCACATGTCCAGGGCATTGGGTTCCGCCAGGGTATAGGCCTCGGTTAAGGCCGCCAGGGCCCCCTCCTTATCATCAAGCTCCTTGAGGCAAACCGCCTCCAGGACCTTCGTGGTGATCTTGCCCAGCAAAAAGGCCCCCAGGCTGTATTGGTTTTCCCGGTCCCCCAGGGCAGCCAGGGCAACGGGGTAACGTTTTTCAAAGACCTGCCATTTGGTCCGCACCAGGGTTTCCATTCCGTGGATGAGGGAATTGAGCTCGCTTTCCTCAAAATCGTTGGTCAACCAGGGGGCAAGTTTCCCGGCCTGGCGGATCTGGAGATAAAACCAGCCGGTAACGATATCGTAGAAGATCTGGCGGTTGACATATTCGGTCACCTTCAACTGGGCTTCCAGGGCTTTAAGGATCTCCTGAACCTCCCCATAATCCCCCCAGGCCAAATTGATTCGGAGCAGGTAGAAGAGGCTGCGGGTTTCAATCTCATACTGGGCCTGTTCCCGGGATTTGGCCAGGGCTGTCCGGGCAAACTTTTCCGCCTCCTCCAGCTTTCCCCGGAAATAGGCCAATTCCGTCCGGGCGAGGTCGTCCATACCGTAGTAACAGCCGTCCATGGTGGCGGTCAGGCAGGGGATCGCCTGGGCGGTAGCCTCGATGAACCGTTCCATCTCCCCCTTTTCAGGGCTTCCCACCCGGCATATATAGGAACTTAAGCCGGCAACCCGCAGGGCGGCGATCGCGTAGGGGAGCCGCTGGTAATAGGTATGGGCCCGTTCAAAGTAGGGGACAAAATCGTATTGCCGGGTATGGACGCAGGTGATAAAGTGGATAAACCCCAGGCTCTGGTAACAGCCCGAGAGGAGCCGGTCCGAAAAGGCCGAGGGGGGGAGGCTTTCGTATTCCTTGATGACCCCCTGGAGTTCAGCCAGGGCCTTGTCAAAACGTCCCAGGGTAAAGAGCATCCGGGCATGGATGATCCAGGCGGTGGGGTACTGCCGGTACATCTCCTGGGGCGCCCGGTCCATAAGCTCCAAGAGAAACTGGGCGGTACGTTCCTGAACAATCATGGGCAGGGTATACACCGTATCGAAGAGTTCCCCGTAGGCCCCGGCCTTTTCAAAATAACCGATGGCGGCCATCCGCAAATCATGGACGGCGCACCACCGGGCGGCCTTGGTATACACCTCTTTTTTCTCGTCCTCGCTTAATTCCCCCTGCCGGGCGCTTAAAAATTCCAGGAACAGGTGGTGGATATGGTACTCATCCAGGTAGGTATCCAAGCGGATAAAGGAGTTTACCTGCTGCAGTTCTTCGATGATGGTTTGATCCGGGGCCAATTCGGCGATGAGTTCCACGGGATAGTGATCGATCAGGGAGAGCTTGATGAGGAATTTCTGCAATCCCCGGGAATTGATGGAAAACACCTCCCGCTCGATCAGGGGGAAGATATTGCTCCGCAGGGAAGCGCGGCCGGAGTCCGTGGCGGCGGCTCCGTTTTTGAGGGACAACCCCACCAGGTGTATGGCAAAAGCCCAGCCCTCGCTGTCCCGGTACAGATCCGACAGATTCCAGCCCGGGTCGATATGCTGCATCTTATAGTAGGCAATGATCTCCTCCTGACTAAACCGGAGATCCATCTCGGTGATTCGGGCTATCTTGCCCTGGGCTTCCATGCTTCCCAGGTCCAGGGCCGGTTCGGTCCGGGAAATAAGAATGGAAGTAATACTGGGAAAGGGGCTGGTAAGGGTCTGCTCCAGAAAACGGAGGATCTTTTTATCCTGGATCAGGTGGAGATCGTCGTATACAAAAATGTATTTCAACCCCGGATTTACGACCTTTCGGGGGATAGCGAGGTACCGCTCAAACTGCCGCTTTGTTTCAGGAAACCCGGTATGGGCCAGCCCATACCGGGTATCGTCATTGTTATAGGCCGCCGCCTGGACAAAATTTTCCCAGAAACGCCAGGGGTAATTGTCCTGGGGGGAAAGCTGCAACCATGCGGTCATCATGTTATACTTCCGCACAAAGGAATAGACCGCTTGGGTCTTGCCATATCCTGCCCCGGCGGTTACTATAACCATGGGGCGTTGGATCGCCTCTTCCAAAAGGCGATCCAGGCGGGGCCGTTCCAGGTAGGACTGATTGCTCCGCTCCATCGAAACGTTGCTGTGAAAGAATTGATTCGGCATCGATTCTCCCTTATTGCTCTGGTAGAAGATCGAGGGAAGTATAATCCTATGATAAAATCTACCAGATATTGTATTTTCTTACGACTGTTGGTATTATTTTACTATTATATCCTACTTAACTAGATTGTCAATAAAATTTATAGATAAATTTTTCTAATTTTTGAACCCCATGCTCCGGGGGCCTTTTCCCCTTTTTTAAAATATCGTAAGATATTAGGGGGAGGGTTAACAAAACTGAAGGACAGGAATACGATTCCGGAACATGCCCAGCTTCGGGGGGTTTCGGCATACCAACATACCCTGCAAAAAAAAGGTCCCGCTGAAAAAGGGCAAATTCCGGTGGAGCCGGGTTTGTCCAAAACCGTCCCCCCAGAAGTCCCGGGTACGGGATTACTTAAAACCGGGCTACCCGGGGGCCTTCCCCCAAAAAAAGCGGCCCCACCCCCGGAGGGGGATTCTAAATACCGCCGGGTAGCTAAATTCCTCATCCTTATCGGCGGAGACGAGGCGGCGAAGATCCTCTCCCAACTGGAAGTAGACCAGGTGGAGCTTATTTCCAAGGAAATAGCCTCTGTCCGGGGGATTACCGCCGAGGAGGCGGAGTCAATTCTGGCGGAATTCCGATCCATCCTGGATTCCGGCTATCGTTTTTCCGGGGGAGTCTCGGGGGGGGTGGAAACCGCCCGCCGGCTTTTATACGCCGCCTTTGGGCCCGTCCAGGGCGAAACCTACCTCACCCAGGCCGTTCCGGAAAGTAAGGAAAATCCCTTTGGTTTTTTAGAGGATTTTTCCGGGGAACAGCTCGCCCTGCTTTTACGGGAAGAATCCCCCGCAGCTTCCGCCGTGGTCCTCTCCCGGCTATCCCCGCAGTTAAGCGCCGCCCTGTTGACCCAGCTCCCGGGGGACCAGAAAGCGGAGATTCTCCGCCGGATCGCCCATCTGGACAAGACCGCCCCGGAGGTCCTGGAGCGGGTGGCAGCGGTTCTCCGGGAAAAAGCCCGGGCCATAGGCCGCGGCAGGGAGGAAACCCTCCGCCTGGACGGCATGGGGGCCCTGACGGCGATCCTCAAGTCTTCGGACCTCTCCTTTGGGGACCGGCTTTTGCAGGAATTGGAGGAAAACGACCCCGGCTTGGGCCGGAATATAAAAGAACGGCTCTATACCCTGGAGGACGTGATCCGCGCCGACAACCGGCCCCTTCAGGAAAAACTCCGGTCCATGTCCAACCGGGATATCGTGCTGCTCCTCAAGGGCCGTTCCGGGGAATTTACCGAAAAAATATACGCCAATCTGTCCGCCGGCCGCCAAGAGATGATTCGGGAAGAAACGGAACTGATCGGTCCGGTTCCCAAGGTGGAGGTGGATGCGGCGGCCCGGGATTTTCTTGCCTGGTTCAGGTTAAACCGGGAAGAAGGCCGGATTATACTTCTGGATGATGAGGATGTGGTATGAATACAACGTTGCGGGCAGGACAGATCCTGGACAGTGGTTTTGAAATTTTGGAATTGGTCGATCTTCCGGAGCTGGCAGCGGCCGGTATTTGGGCCCGGCACCAAAAAAGCGGGGCCGAGGTTTTCCATATCTTAAACGAAGATCCTGAAAACCTCTTTGCCTTTGGTTTTGCCACCACCCCGGAGGATTCCACCGGGGTCGCCCATATCCTGGAACATTCGGTTCTTTGCGGCTCGGAAAACTATCCCCTGCGGGACGCCTTCGGGGTCCTGGCCCAGGGCAGCCTCCAGACCTACCTTAACGCGTGGACCTTTCCCGATAAAACCCTGTACCCCGCCAGCTCCGTCAATGAGCATGATTATTTCAACCTTATGGCCGTATACGGGGACGCGGTATTCCGGCCCCTTCTTTCGGAATGGACTTTTATGCAGGAGGGCCACCGTTTGTTCTTTGCCCCGGAGGGGGAGTCCCCGGCCGGGGGCTTACAGATCACCGGGGTGGTATACAACGAGATGAAGGGGGCCTACTCCGCCCTGGACGCCTATGCCGAACACTGGTCCGTCAAGGCGGTACTCCCCGATACCCCCTATGCCCTGGAATCCGGGGGGGACCCGGAATCGATCCCGAACCTGACCTGGGAGGGTTTGAAGGAATTTCACCGGACCCGGTACGCCCCGGCGAACTGCCGGATCTTCCTGGCGGGTAATATCCCCACGGAAAAACAGCTTGCCTTTCTGGATGAACGGTTCCTCTCCCGGCTCCCCCCGGGAACGGCCGCCCCTCCCCTGCCCCAGGCCGCCCCGTGGGATAGCCCCCGGACCTTCCGGGTTCCCTGCCCCGCCGGGGGGGAACAGAAGACCACGGCATTCCTCTCCTGGCGCTGCGGCGACTCCACGGATTCCGCCGAAACCATGGCCCTGTCGGTGCTTACGGAGATCCTCCTGGGCCACGACGGTTCCCCCCTGACCCGGACCCTTATCGAATCCGGCCTGGGGGAGGATATTTCCCCGGTCACGGGTCTGGTGAATGAACTCCGGGAAACCATTTTTGTGGCGGGGCTCCGGGGGGTAAAGGACCGGGAAGCCCTGGGCGGACAGGAAGCGGGGGCCGCGGTGGAGGCCCTGATCCTGGGGGAACTGCGCCGCCTGGTTCGGGAAGGCATTCCCCGGGAAGAAATTGAGGCGGCCCTCCTCTCCCTGGAATTCTCCAACCGGGAGATCCGCCGTTCCGGGGGGCCCTTCTCCCTGGTGTGGCTGCAACGGGCCTTCCGGGGCTGGCTCCACGGGAAAAAACCCTGGGAACGGCTCCTTTTTGTCCCGGCTTTTACCGCCCTCAAAGAACGGATCTCCCGGGAAGCAGGTGTTTTTGAATCCCTGATCCAAAAACGCCTCTTGGATAACCCCCACCGGGCCCTGGTTTTGGTAGAACCTGAACCGGAATACCTGGAAAAAAAGGAAGCCGCCCTGGCAGGGGCCCTGGCCCAAAAAGCGGCGGCCCTGTCTGAGGGGGAACGCCGGACCATCGTGGAAAAAAACGCGGAGCTTGAAAAACTCCAGGCTGCGGGGGACTCGAAAGAAGCCCTGACCCGGATCCCCCACCTTTCCCGGCAGGACCTTTCCGGGGAGGTCGAAACCATTCCCCGGGAGCTCCGGGATGCCCGGGGGATACCGGCCCTTACCCACGGGGTGTTTACCAACGGTATTATCTACGGGGATCTGGCTTTCCCCCTGGACATACTTACCCCGGCGGATTACCCCTGGCTGCCCTTTTTTTCCAGTGCCGTGATTGCCGTGGGCCTTCCCGGCCGGGACTATGGGGAGGTGTCGAGCCTCCTCGCCCGTACCGCCGGGGGCTTACATGCCCTGCTGCACACCGGTTCCTCCCTTACCGATACCCGGTCCCTGGCCACCCCGGGAGGGGTCCTGGATCTCTCCGGCCGAGACTGGCTGGTCTATCGCCTGAAAGCCCTGGAGGAAAAATTTTTCCCTGCCCTGGATCTGACCCTAGAACTTATCCGGGAGGCGGATTTTTCCGATCTCCGCCGGATCCGGGATCTGGTTTTGGAAACAAAAAACGAGATGGACGCAAGCCTGGCTCCGGGGGGGCATAGTTATGCGTTCTGCCGTTCAGGCCGGTATTTTTCCCGTTCCACCGCCATAAATGAACTATGGGAGGGCCTGGATCAACTTCGGTTTATCCATACCCTGGCGGAGCTGGATACCGCGGAGATCAGCCGTACCTTGACCTCCCTCCGGGACCGGATCGCCGCGGGGGGGCTTCTGTTAAACCTCAGCGGTTCCGGGGAATCCCTCCCCGGCTTCCTCCGGGGGGCGGCGGAGCGGCTGTATCCCTTCGGTCCCCCCCGGCCCCGGAATCCCGCGGCCGGGGGCGCGGATCCCTTTTTTGCTCTGATCAGCGGGAAAAATCCCCCGGCGGCGGCACAGGCCGAAGTTTTTGTTTCCCCCTCCCTCCAGGTCGGTTTTGCCGCTTTGGCCCTGCCCGGCGCATCCTTTTTGTCCCCGGCGGCGGCAGCGGAGGCGGCCCTTTCCCATTGGCTTTCCACGGGCCCGCTCTGGGAGGATATCCGGATGCGGGGAGGGGCGTATGACGCCTTTGCCCATCCGAATAACCGGGAACGGGTTTTTTTCTTTGCTACCTACCGGGATCCCAACCCCCGGCGGTCCCTGGAATCCATGGGTCTTATCCTGGGGAAAGCCGCTGCCCAGGGGATGGACGAAGAATCCCTGGTAAAAACCATTATCGGCACCTACTCCAAAGAAACCCGCCCCCGGACCGGCGCGGAAAAGGGGTTTATCGATTTTTTCCGTTTTCTCTCCGGGATAGAGGATCTCCACCGGGAGCGAAATCTCCGCCGTCTGATCGCCCTGACTGCGGAGGATATGGCCGGGGCGGCGGAAGGTCTCGCCGCCCATATTGTTGGGGCGCCGGCGGTGATTATCGCCGGCGCTGCTGCCGGAGAAAGGGCTGCCCGGGACTTGGGGGTGGAATTTCAAAATTTACCTGCCTAACCGCAATATTTTTCTTGACTTTATTCTTTCTCTGTATTACACTTTGTATTGTATTACACGATGGAGGTAATTTATGACTACGGCGCGGTTATCCTACGAATTGGAGGAGCGGCTTGATACGGCTGCACGGGCAAAGCATATGACTAAGTCGGCTATGGTGCAAGAAGCTCTGGCCCAGTATTTGGCGCACGACGAAACAGAAAAGAGTTCCTACGATCTGGGTCTGCCCTATTTCGGCAAATACGGCAGCGGCGAAGGGGATCTTTCCGTGACTTATAAAAACCGTATTCGGGAAAAGATCGGTGCTAAATACCATTCTCGTTGACGCCGGTCCTTTAATTGCCCTGTTTGATCGGGACGATAATTACCATAACCGGGTCATATCCTTTTTAGCGGGAAAGGATTTTCGGTTTGTCACGACCACCGCGGTACTTACGGAAGTCTCGTATATGCTGAATTTTAATGTTCAGGTTCAGATCGATTTTTTTGAATGGGTCCTCCGCCGGGGGGTCCTTTTGGAGGAGATCCGCCCGGAGGACATGTCCCGGATCATCGGCTGGACGAAAAAATACCGGGATGTTCCCATGGATTTTGCGGACGCAACCTTGATGCTTACCGCGGAGAAAAAAAAGATCTTCTCGATCATCAGCCTGGATTCGGATTTTGACATATACCGCCTTCCGGGAAAAACAATGCTGGAAAACATCTTTTCCTGATACGCGCCCCATCCCACCCGAATTGCCGTTAGAAGGGGGGGGCTGTTTCCCTGCCATAGCCCCGAAACGGGGCCATTTTTTGGCCGCCCCCCCTGCGCTCCGGCCCTTCCGGGCCTCCGCTGCCCCCCTCATGCCACCGCCTACGATTGCCGCATTTTTTTTATTTTTATTGAAGCATAGTTCAGGACAACACCTATTATATACGGGGTATATAAAATGTATGTCATGGCCTATGCGCCCTATGGCGCCGATGGGATCATCATCCGGGTAGAGGTGGATATACGCCGGGGTATACCGGGGATCGATATCTCCGGTCTCGCGGAGGGGGCGGTCCGGGAAGCCCGGGAACGGGTACGGGCGGCCTTCCGCAATTCGGGATTTCCCTTTCCCCAGGACCGGATCCTGATCAACCTTGCCCCCGCGGGGGTGCGGAAAGATGGGGCTTCCCTGGATCTTTCCATTGCCCTGGCGGTGATGGCGGCGTCGGGCCTGGTCGCCATTCCGGAGAACCTGATGGCCCTGGGGGAACTGGAACTCTCCGGCCGGATCCGTCCCATCCGGGGGGTGCTGGCCGCCACCGCTGCGGGGCTCCGCTCCGGGCTCCGGGAATTTATCGTACCCGCGGGGAATGCCGGGGAAGCGGCTATCCTCGCTTCGGGCCGGTTCACCGCTGCCGCCAACCTGGCCGAAGCGGTCCACGCCCTGATGGTCCGGTCCGAAACCGGCGCCCTGCCCCCGGAGCCGGTTTTTCCCGCCAAAGGAAATCCTTCCGAAGCCCTGTCCTGGGGGGACTTTGCCGAGGTCAGGGGCCAGGGGCGGTACAAGCGGGCCCTGGAAATAGCCGCTGCCGGGGGACACAATCTCCTGGTCTTCGGCCCCCCCGGGGCGGGGAAAACCATGCTGGCCCGGCGCTTGCCTTCGATCATGTCCCCCTTAACCCCGGAGGAGGCCGTGGAGGTGACCCGGCTCCACAGTCTGGCGGGCCAGCTCACCCCGGATGCGGGGGAATCCTGCCTTATCACCCATCCTCCCTTCCGTTCTCCCCACCATTCCGCCAGCGCCGAAGGCATCCTGGGGGGCGGAAAAACCATCCGGCCCGGGGAGATAAGCCTGGCCCACCTGGGCGTGCTTTTTCTCGATGAGGCGCCGGAATTCCGCAGTAACGTACTCCAGGCCCTGCGCGAACCCCTGGAAGATCGGGTCATCACCATTGCCCGGGCCGACGGACAGGTCCGGCTTCCCGCGGAATTCCAGCTGCTTTTGGCGGCCAATCCCTGTCCCTGCGGCAGACTGGGGATGCGTTCCGGCCGGGATTGTTTCTGTTCCACCGAAGAGATATACCGGTATTGGCGTAAATTCGGCGGCGCCCTGTTGGATCGGGTGGAACTGCGGGTGGCGGTTGGCTCCCCGGAGCTACGGGATAGGGGGCAGGAAAAAGAAGAAACCAGCGCCGAAATTGCCCGCCGTGTCCACCGGGCGGTGAAGATACAGGAAGAACGCTTTAAGGGCAGCCCGGTCCGCCGCAACGCCCGGATGCCGCCGGCCGTTATGGATCGTTTTTGTCTGCTCACCAAAGAGGCGGAGAAAACCCTTTCCGCCGGATCGGAAAAACTCGGGTTTTCCGGCAGAGCCTACCACGGGGTCCTGCGGATCGCCCGGACCATCGCGGACCTGGAAGGCGCCGCTTCCATCGAGACCGTCCATGTGCTGGAGGCGCTCCAGCATCGTATCCAGGGGGAGGATCCCTATGATGTCCTTTCCCCGTAGATTGCACCCAAAAACTCAGGCGGGTTGTGGGAATGGCCCGGCGCTTTTACCTAACCGGCCCTGGTTAGCCTTTAAAATAGCGCCGGGCGTTTTGAAAACAAATATCCCGGACCATCTCCTTAAGGAAGGGCAGATCCGGGGGAATTTCCCCTTCCTCGGCCCAGGAGCCCAGAATATTACAGAGGATCCGGCGGAAATACTCATGCCGGGGATAGGAGAGAAAACTCCGGGAATCGGTAAGCATCCCCACAAAACGGGCCAGGAGCCCCAGGTTGCCCAGGATCCGCAGGTGCTCATCCATGCCGTCCCGGTGATCGTTGAACCACCACGCCGAACCGAGTTGGATTTTGCCGGGGATCCCCCCCTGAAAAGAGCCCATGAGGGTCCCCAGGACATAATAATCCTTGGGGTTGAGGCTGTAGAGGATCGTTGCGGGAAGTTTGCCCCGGGCATCCAGGACATCCAGAAACCGGGCCAGCGGTTCCGCCAGGCGGTGGTCGTGAACCGCGTCAAACCCGGTATTGGGTCCCAGCGCGGCCAGCATCCGGGAATTGGTATTGCGCAGCGCCCCAAAGTGGAGCTGCATCACCCAGCCTCGCCGGTAATATTCGGCCCCCAGGAAGGCAAGGATAAAGGCCTTATAAAATTCCCGGGCCCGCCCCTCCACCGGCTCGCCGGAGAGTACCCGGTGCAAGGTTTCCGCCGCTTCCCTTTTTCCGAAATCCTCCGCTTTTACGGCCCTGTCCGCCCAGGAGGCGTCAAAGGGCGGATACTCCAGGGCGTGATCCGCGGAACAACAGCCCCGCCGGTCAAAAAGCTCGATCCGGTCCCGGAGAACCTGGAGCAGATCCTCCAGGGAGTTGATGGCTTTTCCCGCGGCCTGCCCCAGCCCGCGGACATACTCCCCAAAACCGGGGCTTTCAATGGCAATGACCTGGTCGGGCCGGAAGGAAGGGAGCACCCTGGTTTCGGTCTTCCCGGCTTTTTGTATCTTTTCATGCCATTCCAGGGTATCCACGGGATCATCGGTGGTACCCACCGCGTAAACCTTGAATTTCTTGAAGATCCCGTATACCGAAAGAGCCGGGTCCCCTTCCAGCTTCGCGTTGGCCGCCTTCCAGATAGCCGGAGCGCTCTCCCGGTTCAGGGGCTCCGAAATGTCAAAATAACGCTGAAGCTCCAGGTGGGTCCAATGGTACAGGGGATTCCCCATAAGCCGGGGCACGGTTTCCGCCCAGGTGAGAAATTTATCGTAGGGGTCGGCGTTTCCGGTGATAAGCTGTTCATCCACCCCATTGAACCGCAGGGCCCGCCACTTGTAATGATCCCCCCCCAGCCAAATTTCAGCCAGGTTGGAAAAACGACGGTTTCCCGCTATCTCCTCGGGGATGAGGTGGCAATGGTAGTCGAAGATCGGTTCCGCTGCCGCCGCTTCATGGTAAAGTTCCTGCGCCGTTTTAGTGGAAAGCAGGAAATCTTGATCCATAAATTTTTTCATAGTTTCCATCCCCCCTGAAGCTGCTGTAAGGCGTATCTCTTGTAAGATGGCATAAAATAAGATAACATACTAGTACATCAGACGAGTCAGTTGTACCGGTCTACGGTAAAAAGGAAGTAAGTGATTATACCATGAAAACACCGGCAAGGCAATCGTCGGGGAATGTGCAGGACTCGGTGTATACCGCCCTGCGGAAAAGCATTATTAACTTGAATTTAGCCCCCGGAACCGCCATCAGTGAAAAAGAAATCTCCCTTCGGTATCAGGTGAGCCGTACCCCGGTCCGGGAGGCTTTTATCCATCTGTCCAAAGAGGGCTTGGTAAAGGTGATTCCCCAACGGGAAACCCTGGTGTCCCTGATCGATCTTGACCGGGTGGAACAGGAATTATTTCTCCGGGAAAGCCTTGAAATGGCGGTATTAAAACCCTTTATCAGCCGGTGCCGGCCGGCTCATATCTCCGAGTTGGAAGAAATTGTTGAAACCCAGATTGCCGCCTCGGGCCGGAATGAATTTATCAATTTTATCAATTCTGACGACCGTTTCCACCGGGTTTTTTTTGAGGTAGCCGGTCATCAATTAGGCTGGGAAGTCCTGGATAGTATGTGCGGCCATTATCACCGGGTGCGTTTACTGACCGTTTGGCTCAACGGGATTGCCCAGAATATTGTGGGTCAACATAAGGAAATACTGACGGACATAAAAAACAAGGACCTCCACGGGGTTCGCCTTAAACTGAACCAGCACCTCCACAAATTACACACCGAGGAAAAACTGCTCCGGGAAAAATTTCCCGATTATTTTGCCTCCCCCCAGGGGACTAATAACTTTGAGGTTGATTTCGGCGGGTTTCCTCTCTTTCCCTCGGGGTAAAATCGGGGTATGGATCAGGAAAAATTCCGTATCCTTAAAACCTACTTTGGGTTTACCCAATTCCGCCGGGGACAGGAGGAGGTTATCGACGCCCTCCTCGCCGGGAGGGATGTGCTGGCGGTGATGCCCACCGGCGCGGGAAAGTCCCTCTGTTATCAAATACCGGCCCTCATCCTGGAGGGCCTTACGGTGGTTATCTCCCCCCTGATCTCCCTGATGAAAGACCAGGTTAACGCCCTTTCGGATGCGGGGATTCCCGCGGCTTACCTTAACAGTTCCCTTTCGCCCCGGGAATATGCGGATACCCTGGCAGGGGCGGGCCGGGGGGATTACCGAATCCTCTACATCGCCCCGGAACGGCTCCGGCGGGAGGATATGTACCGCCTGGGGGAGCGTTTGCGGATCCCCATGGTGGTGATCGATGAGGCCCACTGTATTTCCCAATGGGGCCATGATTTTCGTCCCAGCTACCTGGTAATCGCCGAATTCATCCGTATTTTTTCAAAACGGCCCATCACCGCGGCCTTTACCGCCACCGCCACCGGAAAAGTCCGGGACGACATCGTCAGGATCCTCAACCTGGAGGACCCGTTTCTTCTTACCACCGGCTTTAACCGGGAAAACCTCTATTTTGGCGTGGGGCGGCCCCCGGATAAAGTCCGATCCCTCCTGTCCTATCTGGAAAATCACCGGAATAAAAGCGGCATCATCTACTGCTCCACCAGGAAAACCGTGGAGGAAATTTGCCGGACCCTCAACGCCCGGGGGTTCGGCGCTGCCCGGTATCACGCGGGCCTGGACGACCGGGAACGGCATAAAAATCAGGATGACTTTATCTACGACCGTACCCCCATCATGGTTGCCACCAACGCCTTTGGCATGGGAATCGATAAGTCCAACGTCTCCTTTGTCATTCATTATAATATGCCGAAAAACATTGAAAGCTATTATCAAGAGGCGGGCCGGGCCGGCAGGGACGGTGAGGCGGCGGACTGTATCCTCTTTTACAGTCCCCAGGACGTGCAGGTCAATAAATTCCTCATCACCAACGGGGATGCTGAAAGAGACGAAGCCCTGGTAAGCCACCACCTGGAACTTCTGAAACACATGACCTACTACGCCACCACCAATGACTGCCTTCGTTCCCACATTCTGGGTTACTTTGGGGAAAGCGCTCCCCATTTTTGCGGCAACTGTTCCAACTGTACCACCCAATTTGAAAACAACGATATCACCATCCCGGCCCAAAAGATCCTCTCCTGTGTATACCGCATCGAACAGCGGGGAAAACGCTTCGGAAAGCTTATGGTGATCAATATCCTCAAGGGCAGCAAAAACGAAAAACTCCTCAGCCAGGGCCTGAAGAGTTTGAGTACCTACGGCATCATGGCGGAAACCGACGTACACCGGATCAGAACCATCCTGGATTATCTTGTCGAAAAGGAATACCTGGCCCAGGAAGGAGAGGAGTACCCGGTACTCCTACTCGGGCCCCGGTGGGAGGAAATTCTCCGGCAGAAAAAGGCCCTTTCCATGATGCTTCCCAAAGAACGGGAGCGGAAAAAGCCCGGGGTCCCCGCCGATGAAACGCCGGGGGAATTCCGGGAGGATCTTTTTGCCCAGCTCAAGGAACTACGGAACCGCTTGGCCCAAAAAGCCCGGGTCCCGGCCTATATCATTTTTTCCGATGCATCCCTCCGGGATATGTGCCGCAAGCTGCCCAAAACCCCGGAACAATTCCTCACCGTTTCCGGGGTGGGAGCGGTAAAAATGGAAAAATACGGCGGCCTATTCACGGACCTTATCAAAGCATATACCGGAACCAGCCCGCCCTAGCAGGCGGTAACATCTAAAAGTTGGGAAATAAAAACTAATGGAATTTAACCCCGAAGGCGCATAAGGCGAAGAAGGGGAGGAATGAGGAAGAATGCCCTACTCTTCATGTTTTCCTCTTCATTCTTAATGTTCCAACAGTGACTGACACCATATGCGTTTGCTTAGGAGAGAAAATCTGATAAAACAGAGACATGGAAACGGGGAACTATGAGTTTGAACAATTAGTGGCATTGCTGCCTGAGGGCTGGCAAGCCAAGGCGAAAGAATTGGGGGCCTTTGAGCGGGCGCGGGAAATAAAAAGCCCCGAAGACTTGCTGCGGCTGATATTCCTGTATTTAACCGAAGGGAAATCCTTCGCGGAAACCAGCGCGCTGGTAGAGCTGGGCGGCGATATTCACCTCAACGTTTCCGATACCGCGTTGTCCCCATAGCTTAGTACCTGTCCGTTACCAGACACGCACCTATGAGTAGCATTACCCCAAATGGAAGGGGTAGACCGAAGGATATGTTTCTTTTTCTCACCTCCTTTTCATATCTTAGTCAGCTATTCAAGCGACCTCGTGTCGCACCATCCTTCCTTTTTTTCATTTAATTGACCGCGCAGTGGTCTACTTTGCGCCTTCGGGGTGAATTTCTTAACTCCGTATTTAGAAAATTTCAGTTTTCAGGGCTTTTTTTTAAATTACCCTTGACTAAACCGATGGTTTTAATATATTATTATACCTACCAATATAATAGGAATTTATAGGAGGATTCCATGAAAAAAACAATTTGTGTTTTTTTATCGCTTATGGCCTTTTCCGCCGCCCTCTGGGCAGGAGCAAAAAGGGAGGAAGCCCCGGCCCCGGCTGTCCAGCAGCCGGCCGCCCCGCAGGCAGGTCCAGCGCTGTCGGGTAAGCCCGTGATCGTGGCGGACGCCAATTCCACCCATCATCTGAACCTTTACGTGGCATACGAAAAGGGGCTTTTTGCCAAACGGGGACTGGAGGTGGAGATCCAGCAGACCAGTTCCGGGGTTGCGGCGGTGGTCGGCGGGGAAGCGGACATCGTCTTTAACTGCCCCACCGGGGTTATTACCCCCATCGCCAAAGGACAGAATATCACCATCATCGGCCAGGTAAAGATTCCCTGCACCTCGGTGCTGGTGGTCCCGGTCAATGCCCCCTACAAGACCCCCGCGGACCTCAAGGGTCAGCAAATCGCGGGGCTTTCCACCACCTGCTGCGCGGTTATCCTCATCAGGGACGCCCTGCGGAACCAGTACAACACCGATTTTGAGCTGGTAACCCTGGCTCCCGGCGCGGCCATCGCCGCCCTTGACGCAGGTCAGGTGAAGGGCGCTATTCTGGAAGAGCCCTTTGTGGCCCTGGCCCTGCTTGCCAAAGACGCCCAGGGGAATCCCAAATACAAGACCCTCTTTAACGGCGGTTCCGATGCCGATGGCGACGGGAAAATTGATCCCAACCTTGCCGGGGAAAATCCGCCCTGCCGGACCATCAACGCCAACAAAGACTTTATCGCTACCCGTCTGGGCGACGCCCAGGTCTTTATCGAGGCTATTGCCGAGGCCAACCAGCTTATCCTGGCCAACCCGGTGGCCACCGAAATCGTGGACATTGCCGCGAAGTACGTGACCGTCGACCGCCAGGCCATCATCAACAGCAACCCCAAACTGGGCTTTACCACCAAGCTCGCCACGGATAAGTTGAAAGGCTATGCCGAAGCCCTGGTCCGCCAGGGAACCATCGAAACGAACCCCGGCGACGCGCTTTTTGCGTCGGCGTTCAAGGGGACTACTTGGTAAGAAAAAAGTGAGGAGTTAGTTAAAAAAAGTTAGGAAGAAGAACAGAAGAAGTGAGGAGCTAGGAAGGAGGAGTGAGAAGTTAAGAGGAAGATGCCTCTCTTCTCACTCCTATCTCCTCCTTTTTCTTCTTTGCTTTTGTGGTGAATTTCTTAATAAGCCCCATGGTACCAAATTCCCCTTGACTAATCCGCTGGTTTTACTATAGTATTATACCCATCCAAATAATAGGAAAATTGGAAGCTATGAACACAGCCGATACTTACGAGACCAGGGGGTGGCGCAGGGTTTTCCAGGAGCTTTGGGGTTTTCTGAAAAATTCCCTGGGTAATTTTTTCTCCCTGGAATTTTTGACCATCCTTATCCCCCTGCTCCTGGCCTGGGAATTCCTTTCCCGGTGGAAATTTATCCCCGAGAGCCTCCTCCCGCCCCTCAGCGTCGTGGCCCAGCGGTTCTGGTTCATGCTGTGGCACAAAAACCTCGTACTCCACATCGGTTACAGTATGGGCCGCTTTTTCACGGCCTTTGGCATCGCGGTGGTCCTGGCGGTCCCCATCGGCCTCCTCATGGGGTGGAACCTCAAAATCCGGGCCTATGTCCTGCCCCTCTGGCAGCTTTTGTCCCCCATCCCCCCGCCGGCCTGGGTCCCGATGACCATCATCCTCTTCGGCATCGGTTCCAAAATGCACATCTTCCTCATGTTCATCGGCATCTTCTACCCGGTCCTGTTCAACACCTACCAGGGCATCAAAGACACCGACCCCCGCTACCTCGCCTCCGCCCGGGTCTTCGGCGCCAGCGAGTTCACCCTGCTCCGCAAGGTCTACTTTTGGCACGCCTTCGGCTCCATCATCATGAGCCTCAAAACCGGCGTCGCCATGGGCCTCGTGATGCTCCTCATCGGCGAATCCTACGGCGGCCGCATGGGCATCGGCTACCTCCTGGGCCAGGCCAAGGACTACTTCGTCATCCCCGAAATGATGGTATGTATGGTGATCCTCGGCTGGATCGGCTGGTTCCTCATCGAGATTCTCAAGTACGTGGAGATCAAACTCGCCATCTGGAAAATAGGAAGATAAGGGGGGAGCACATGAAAACAACCATAAAACTATTTCCGCCTAAATCTGAAACATTCATCGACGCTGCTCCCCCCCGCTCCATAAAAACGCTTGCCTTTTTTCCGTCATGGAGTTTTGTGGTAAACCGCCGAAGCGGTTTACCACAAAACTCCGAAAATAACAAATGCGCAAGCGTTTGTTATTCCGCTCCCCCCACTCCTAGTCCAAAGTCCGAAAATAAAAACACAAAGCGTTTTTATTCCCCCACTTCGGGTCCCTGCCGATATGGAGCGTATGTGTCATGATAGAAGCCAAAAGCATCGGCAAATTTTTTTCCGTGATCAACGAAAAGGGCCTGGCCGAAGGTCTTACCGCGGTTCTCAACGTGTCCCTCACCATCCCCGACGGAAAGATCGTTTCCATCCTGGGGCCCTCGGGCTGCGGTAAATCAACCTTCCTGGAGATCCTCGCGGGCCTCCAGGCCCCCACCGACGGCACCATCCACATCGACGGCAAACTGGTCCTGGAGCCCCTGCCCGCCACCCGCAAGGAGCAGATCGCCTACCGCCGCCGCTACCGCTTCATTTCGCCCCTGGCCAACGGCGTGTTCCGGGATCACCCCAAACACGACATCGCCATGATCTTCCAGGATTACGCGGTCTTCCCCTGGATGACCGCCCTGCAGAATGTGGTGTTTGCGTTGAAACTGCGCAACGCAGATAAAACCGGCGGGACGAAATTGAAAAAACGGGAAATCGAGGAGAAGGCCATCTTCTATCTGCACAAAGTGGATCTGGCGGCCTCGGCCCATAAGTACCCCTCCCAGCTTTCCGGGGGTATGCGCCAGCGCCTGGCCCTGGCCCGGGCCCTTTCGGTGGAACCAAAGATAATCCTCATGGACGAACCCTTTGCCGCGGTGGATGCCCTGACCCGGGAAAAGCTCCAGGACGAACTGCTGCGGCTCTTGGCCGAGACCGGTGAAAGCGAGGGTCCCATCACGGTCATTCTCGTGACCCACGATACCCAGGAAGCGGTGTATCTTTCCGACGAGGTGATCGTATTCTCCCCGGGACCGGGTACGATCCGCAACCGCATTCCGGTAACGGTAAAACGTCCCCGGGCCCGGACAGATGCGGAATTGGTGGAAATCCAGGAACGTATCTTAGCGATGTTTCAGTACGACATCAATCAGGAAGCGGACTATTCTATATAAAGTTAGGAGTGAGAAGTGAGGAGTGAAGAGTGAAGAGTGAAAGCGGCCCTTATCGGGGGGCAATTTTTGATAACATTATCGCCGCCCGGGGGAACACGCCCCTGGTACGGCTGGGGAAACTGGGGAAGGACCTGCCGGGGATAGTGCTGGTAAAGGTTGAATCCTTCAACCCCCTGGCCAGCGTGAAGGATCGCATCGGGGCGGCCATGCTGGACGCGGCGGAACAGGAGGGCAAACTGAAACCCGGCGGCACGGTGATCGAACCCACCTCGGGGAACACGGGCATAGGCCTGGCCTTTGCCTGCGCCGCCCGGGGCTACCAGCTCATCCTCACCATGCCGGAAACCATGTCGGTGGAACGCCGGAAACTCGCCCGGATGCTCGGCGCGGAAGTGGTCCTTACCTCCGGCAAGGACGGGATGAAGGGTTCGATCAGAAAGGCCGAAGAACTGGTGGGCCGCATTTCAGGCAGTTTCATGCCCCTGCAGTTTGAAAACCCCGCCAACCCCGAAGTACACCGCCGGACCACCGCGGAGGAGATATGGGCCGATACCAAGGGCGGGGTGGATGTCTTTGTGTCCGGGGTGGGAACCGGCGGCACCATCACCGGGGTAGGGGAAGTGCTTAAAGAACGCAACCCAAAGGTCAAGATCGTGGCCGTGGAACCCGACGCCTCACCGGTACTTTCCGGCGGCTTTGCGGGGCCCCACCGCATTCAAGGCATAGGCGCGGGGTTTGTCCCCAAGGTACTTAACCGGTCCATCATCGATGAGATAGTCAGGGTAACCAACGAAGACGCCATAGACAGCGCCCGCACCTTGGCCCGCACCGAGGGTATCCTGGCCGGTATTTCATCGGGAGCCGCCCTGTGGGCCGCCCTTAGCATCGCTTCCCGGCCCGAAAGCCGGGACAAAACCATTGTGGTGATCCTTCCCGATTCCGGGGAACGGTATCTCTCTACCCAGCTTTCAGATCTGGACGAATAATGATGAAAAAGCTCCTCATGGCGATCCTGCCGGCGCTGCTGCTTGTTTCCTGTGCCGCAAACAAACCAGAACAAGCGCTGGAAGAAGCGCCCATCATCACTTCCGCCACCTATCAGCACACCCAATACAACGGGCGAAACCAGCCGGTCGAAGTTTATGCCGCGAAAGAAGATGTTCCTCCTTTTATCATCACCTATTTCAGGTCCGAAGAAGATTTGGAGCATGATCTGAACGGCAGCAGCGAAGCGCCGGTTGAGGTGGGTGATTATTATGCCCGGATTGAACGGCCCGCGGGGAACGGCTACCAGCCGGGCAGGCCCATCAAGGTCGAATACCACATTCAGAAGGCGTTTATTTCCATTGTTACTGATCCGGTGTGGCGTTTTACCTATGACGGCAGTCCCAAGGAAATTATCGCCGTCACCGAACCGCCGGTGGATCCGCCGCTGATTGTTTCTTATTTTGCCGCGGGTGATGCCGCCGCCCTGGGCGCTCCGCCCCGCGAAAGAGGGCAGTACCGCGTTACCGTGGTCTTTCCCGGCAATGAACGGTATATGGGGGCTTCCCAAGAATTAGAATTGTGGATTGAATAGGCCCATACAAAAAAACCGGCAAGGACCCGCGCGAGAATAAAATGCATGGCATTTTATTCTTGCGCAGGTCCCAAGGGCTGTTTCAAAGGGTAACGCCGTTTTTAAAGATCGCGATTTCACGGTACCCGTTTAATTCACTTTTTGTTTTCCGGCGGCCCGACGCCACCGCGATAATTATATCCAGCAGCTCGGAACAGAGGGATTCCATGCCGCCGTCAAGAACCGCTTCCGCGTCAAAATCGATCCAGTTTGCCTTTTTCCGTGCCAGGGCGGAATTACTGGCGATTTTAATCGTGGGAACCGGCGCGCCCAGGGGCGTTCCCCGGCCCGTGGTAAAGAGGATGAGGTGGGCTCCCGCGGCGGTCATGGCCGTTGAAGATACTATATCATTTCCCGGCCCTTCCAGGAGCAGTACCCCTCCCTTTCCGGGAACTATCCGTTCCCCATAGCGGTAAACCCCCCGTACCGGAGCCGTACCCCCTTTCTGAACACAGCCGCAGGATTTGTCCTCCAGCGTTGTAATGCCGCCGGCCTTGTTTCCCGGTGAAGGATTTTCGTACACCGTCTGGTTATGGGATCGGTAATACTCCTTAAAGCCGGTGATAAGGGAAACGGTTTTATCAAAGAGTTCCCTGGTTTCGCAGCGGTCCATAAGCATCTGTTCCGCGCCGAACATTTCCGGTACTTCGGTCAATATGGCGGAGGCGCCCATACCGCACAGGGTATCACAGAGGCGGCCGGTCAGGGCATTGGCGGTAATGCCGGAAAACCCGTCGGAACCGCCGCACTTAAGGCCGACAATAATTTCCGGCAGTTTCGCCGGTTCCCGCCGGGCCTTTGCCGCGTGAGACGCCAGATCCGCCAAGAGGCTTTTCCCCTGGGCGATTTCATCCTCGCAGTCCTGGGTCACCAGAAAGGCCATGCGTTCCGTATCTTCGGCGTATTCGCCCAGAGCTTCCTTAAAACCCTGCAGGGAATTATTTTCACAGCCCAGGGAGAGGATCAATACCGCGGCGGCATTGGGATGTTTCGCGAGATCCGCGAGAATGGTTTTGGTTGTTTCATGATCCCCGCCCATTTGTGAACAGCCGTAGGGATGGGTCCAGGCATACACCCCGTCGATGGCGCCTCCGCCGTATTCCTGATCCGCCCACCGGGCCAAAATTTCCGCGGTCCGGTTGACGCAGCCCACCGTAGGAATGATCCAGATTTCGTTGCGGATGCCGATCCGCCCGTCCCTGCGCCGAAACACGCTGATCTCCGGTACCTCCCCCGCCTTCCCCTCCTTCCCCGTAAGCGCCGGCTGGTAGTGGTATTCCGGGGCTTGCGAAAGCAGGGTCTGTACATTATGGGTATGCACATGGGCACCCCGCTTAATCCGGACAGACGCGGCGCCGATGGGAAACCCGTATTTAATAATCCGCTCCCCGGCTGCAATATCCCTTAGGGCGATTTTATGGCCCGCGGGAATAGCATCCTCCGCAGTCAGCAGCGTACCCGCCGGGAACGAGAGGGCTTCTCCCTTTTTGAGCGGAGAAAGCGCCACCGCCACATTGTCGTTCCCGTTGATTCTGATTAAGCGCCGTGTTTCTCCCATACCCCTACACAACCCCCTCGATGGCCTGCTTGATACCGGAACGCCAAATCGTTGTAAGGCAGGCGCTGACGGCATCCGCAAGCCCGGCATGGGCCAGGAGATCCTCCCCCCACCAATCGGTGGAGCCCAGCACCACGCGGGTTATCTTCTGCGCCCTGGCCGCATCGTCCCCTTGGGTTTCCGCGTAGAGGGCGGCGAAGCATTTTAGTATATCCTCATCATCCTGAATCGGATAGGCGCTTCCGTTTCTGCTGCCCCGTAACTCACGGCCCGCAAGGCTGTCCCCGTTATAAAAGGCGATAAGGGCGGCGAGGGAAAAGACCAGCACCGGCGGCAGCTTTCCTGTTTTGGCGAGATAGCCGGTAAGCGAGGGAAGCACCCGGGTTTTGAATTTCGATACCGAATTCAGGCTTATCGAAAGGATCAGGTGTTTGATATAGGGGTTGGCGAACCGTTCAAGCACGTCATGTGCGTATTGGGTTAGTTCCGCCGTGTTGCCGTCCATCGAGGGAATAATTTCGTCAAAAATACCCTTCTTCATCATTTTGATGATCAGGGGATCTTTGATGCACTGTTCCACCGTATCAAGGCCGTAGAGGTATGCCGCCAGCACGCTGGAAGTGTGGGCGCCGTTTAGAATCCGTACTTTTCGGGTCCGGTAGAAACTCATGTCATTGGTCCAGATCACATTGAGTCCCGCGTTTACCAGGGGAAGTTCCGCGCGGTGATCCTGGTTGCTTTCAATAACCCAGAGATGAAAAATCTCCGCCGCTACCAGCAGTTTGTCTTCATAGCCGATTTTTTCGCAGATAGCAGCAGCCTCCTCAGCGGGATAACCGGGTACAATCCGGTCCACCAGGCTGTTGCAAAAATCACAGGAACCAAGCCAGGCAAAAAAAGGCTCCCCCAAATTCCATTCCCGTGCGTAGCGTTCGACGATTTCTTTAAGTTTATCGCCGTTTTTGTCAATTAATTCACAGGGGATAAACACCAGTGCCTTTGCGGCATCCCCCTGAAAATGTTCAAAACGCCGGAACAGAAAGGCCGTTACCTTGCCCGGAAAAGATCGCGGGGGCTTGTCGGAAAGCCGGTCTTCGGCGTTATAGGCGATCCCCGCTTCGGTGGTATTGGAAATGACAAAACGCAGATCGGGATTTTCGGCGCAGCGCAGGTATTCGTCAAATTGGGAATACGGGTTTATGCAGCGGCTGATCGATTTAATGGGCCTGAATTCCTCGATGGTTTTACCATTTTGGACTCCCCGCAGTACGGTGGTATAAAGCCCCTTCTGGGCATTTATCGTCTCCCCCATGCCCTGAGCCAGGGGCTGGACCACCACCACGTTTCCGTTAAAACCGGTCTTGTCGTTGACGATATCGATCTGCCAATCCACAAAGGCCCGTAAAAAATTCCCCTCCCCAAATTGAAGTACCTTCTCCGGCCGGGGAACGGGCTCCATCGCTTCGATTATCTTCTTCATAATAGCCTATTCCATCATTATTTTGCCCAAAAAACCATTGCCAGAATCACCGGAAACATTGCAAAAATCACCCTGATGGGAAGGCGCAGGGGGCTGCGTTGGGGGGTGGGAAATCAGGCTGGTTTCAAAATTTATCCCCCAATCCGGCAGACTTGCGGAACGTTTTCCTGCGCGGGTCCTTACATCACTTCCAGGTAATCCTTATCCGGCAGTGGGGGGAAGGGAGCCGCCGGCAGGGTCTGGTACCAGTAGGCCACTGAGGTAATATCGTCCTGCAGGGGCAACAAGACCTGAATACATAAATACTTTCCTTTCGGGTTTAAGTAGTGTCTGTCCATAATGTAGACACATTATGGACAGACTTCCTTGAAGACCGTATTATCTGGGCCAGCGTTCTTTCGCCGCAGGCAATTTGGGAAACTTACCGTAAGGTTTATCCTGATACCAGTAAGCTACGGAAGCAACATCGTCGGTCCTTTCAAAAAGTTCGGACTGATTATGGCCTATCTGCTGAATGGTAACCCGTAAATCCGATTCAAACATAATGGGGTCCATTATATGGAAGCGGTAGAGTCCGTGCTTCGGCATGAGGTCGTAGATTTTTTCCAGCTTGCGCATATCCCTGCCGCCGACATACAGATAGCTCTTTGAGGATTCAAGACCGGAAAAGTAATGATGCCCCAGAAAAGCGGTAGAATAAGTCACCTCGTCATTGATACCGTCATGCTCTTCATAAAAGCACCATGCGCCGCCGAAGTAATCCTCCGTACCGGTACCACAGATGGTGGGATAATCCCTGTCACCGTCGATGTAGAATTTCATTTCCCCTTCACCCCACCAAAAACGCTCCAGGGCCGTCCAGGCGAGGTAGGTTCCCACATAGTGGCCTTTGCCGGAAACGCCGTCCAGGATGGTATAGTCTTTCCCTGCCGTGGTAAGGTTTTCCCTTCTCCACTGGGCATGAAAGTATGCGGAATTATCAGGGACCGAATCAAGGGTGTAGTTAATCTGAAAGAAAAACCCCGGTACATCACCGGGATGCTGGTTCTCTATGGTGAATTTGGCGGTCCTACGGAAGGGCATGGGGAAATAGCAGTTCATTCCACCGGTAGGATTTACCGCTATGGGCAGGGCGTTTACCTTGCTCCGCGCACCGAAACCACAGCAGAAAAAATCCCCCAGGGGAACCTCCACCGACGGAAAGTCCGCATCGTCCCAGTAAATACGCAGAACCAGATCCCGGAGTATATAGTAACTCTTTTCGCCGTTCTGGGCGCAGGTCATCCAGAAGCTGTTGATGATTCCGGGCCCCGCAATCCCGGCCAGGACGGTTTCTTTTCCCTGGGGCAGGGTGATACAGGGCCGTCCTTTCCGCCCGGGACCCAGATTCGAGGCTTCCTTCCCTCCGGCGCCCGGTTCACCATGAGGATTTTCCGCACTGATTGAACGGGACTTTCCGGTTTTTAAAACCATAAGATTCGCAAGGCCAAAGCTATTCATGTTTTCCTCCGCAGTATTTATTTGGACTCATAATTACGGTACTTGTAACAAAGCACCCGGTGATTTCCCTCAAGATCTACCATATCCGGGCGTTTTTCCCGGCAGACATCCCTGGCATAAGGACAGCGGGCAGCGAATTTGCAGCCCTCCAAACGGTACTCCCTGCTTTCAAGATCCGGCAGCACCATATTATCATCCCAGAGTTTTCCTACCCGGGGAATGGAATCCAGAAGCAGCTCCGTATAGGGATGTCCCGGCTTATTCAACACATCCTGGGCATTACCAAATTCGATAAGATTGCCCCGGTACAGGGTGGCAATGTAATCACTCACATAATATGCGGTGGAAAGATCGTGGGTAATATAAATAAAACTGACATTGTAGTCATTTTTCAGGGACTTAAAAAGATTGACAATGTTCATCCGCATGGAGGCATCGATCATTGCCACCGGCTCATCGGCCACAATAATTGAAGGCTTGGGGATTAATGCCCTGGCGATTGAAATGCGCTGAAGTTCCCCGCCTGAAAACTGACTGGGAAATTTTCCCTTTACCTGGGAATATTCAAGTCCTACCGAATTAAGGGTTTTTGAAATAATGCCCAGCGCTTCGGTACGGTTTTTTGCCAGATCCAGGCGCAGGCATGTTTCAAAAAGATAGTTCTCCACAATACGCCGCCGTGAAAATGCAGTAAAAGGATTCTGGAATATGGGCTGGACCTTTTTGTAAAAATCTTTTTTATCCCTGCTGAATAATTTGTTAAGCGGGACATTGTCAATCAGAATATCACCTTTTGTTTTATCCAATAGATGGAGAAGCATCCTGGCGAGGGTTGTTTTACCGCTCCCCGATTCGCCGACAATGCTTAATATCCAGGGTTCTTCCGATGTAATGGAAAAAGAGATATGGTCAACGGCGGTTATTTTTTTTCCAAGGATCAAGCCGCCTATGCGGAATTCTTTTGTCAGCTCCCGAAATTCGATACGGTGACTCATTTTCCGGCCCCCTCAAGAAGGTGGCAGGCCGCGGTATGTCCCGGGCTTACGGTAAAAGTCCCGGGTTCCTCCAAACGGCATCGCTCCCGGCAGTGAGGACAGCGCTCTGCGAACCTGCATCCTTTTATGACCAGCCGCAGATTGGGAGGCGTACCGGGTATTCCTTCCTTCTGGCTGTTGTCCCCAAGACGGGGAAGGGCTGCGATGAGCATCTGCGTATAGGGATGTGCAGGCTTATCAAATATCTCCGTGGTCGGGCCTGCTTCCACCATCTCACCGGCATACATTATTCCCACCCGATCCGTTATCTGATAATGTACGCCCATATCGTGGGTTACAATAATAATTGAATTACCCATCTTCCTCTGGGTGCGTCTCAACATCATAAGAATGCCGCGCTGTACCACCACATCAAGGGCGGTCGTGGGCTCATCGGCCAGAATAATCTCCGGGGAAAGGAAGGTCGCAAGCGCAATAAGCACCCGCTGCCGCATCCCTCCGGATAACTGGTGGGGATAGGCGTCAAGGGCGGCGGCCGGCAAATCAAGTTCCTGTAGGTATTTGGTGATTTCCGCCCGCAACTGTTTCTTGTCTTTCAGTTTACCGTGTTTTCCGACAGTATCCATAAACTGGCCGCTGATTCTGGTTACGGGGTTCATCACATGCATCGCGCCTTGAGGAATATAAGACATCTTTTTCCACCAAATTTTACGGATCTCACCGCTTTTGAGGATTTTTGCCGTACCGTCATGGTCTCTATACTCGATTGAAGCTTCGCCGGCTGAAATTTCCAGGGGAAAATCAATCAAATCGTACATGACTTTAAGGAGCGTGGACTTCCCGCAGCCCGATTCTCCGGCTATGCCGAATATCTCGTTCCGTTGTATTTCAAGATTAATGTTGTTAACCGCATTGACATAACCGGAAGCGGTATCGTAGCGGGCGGAAAGTTTATCGAGCTTAAACATTTCCACCTCGCTTCTTCGCGGCGTACATCTGGTAACCGGTCATGGTAAGAAAAAGGGAAACAAATACCAGCACCGTCGTAACTACCGGAGAACCGATCCACCACCATCTGCCCATCAGCATAGCCTGCTTCTGGTTTGCCCAGTAGATCATGGTACCGAGCGTGGCCTTTGAATTGGTGGAAAGTCCGATAACCGCGAGGCCCGATTCCATGGCGATACCCACCAAGACTGCGTTAATAAAATTGGCCAGCCCCCAGTCTGCAATGAAGGGAAACACTTCTTTTACCAGTGTTTCTATAAGATGCTGCCCTGAAAAAACAGCGGTAAAAATGAAATCCCGCTCTCTTATGGATAAAGCCATTGCCCTTGCCTGACGCGCCGGCCACGGCCAGTTAAAAAAAACCATAACCAGCGCGATGCCGTATATATTCAGATTGGTTGACAGAAGTGCGGAAATCAGAATAAGGATAGGCAGCGCGGGGACAACGATAAACGAATCAATAACCAGGGTAATAATGCGATCTAATACACCGCCTATAAAGCCCGCCAGGAGGCCGACTAAGATTCCGATAAGCGACGAAAGCGAGGCGACGATAAAACCGATAAGAAATGAGTTCCGTATGGATTCGGTCAATACATGGAAAGTGTCCTGCCCAAAGGATGTGGTACCCATAAGGTGCTCCGCGGAAGGCTTTAGATCCTTAATGAAGGTGTTCCATTCCACCGCCGAACCTTTCATAAAGAACGGAAATATAAATCCAGCAACAAACAAAAGGGACAATAGTATTAAGCCGAACCACAGCCTGAAATTCCAATACCGGAAACGATTGCTCATTCTCTCCGCTCCTTATTGATACCGGATTCTTGGGTCGAAAAACGGATAGAGTAAATCTATCAACAGGGAAGTAACGGCCACCGCCACAATGGTAATGGTTATGGTCCCCATTATAAGATTATAATCTCCCCGCAAGATTGCTTTATAGATAAGGTTACCCAGTCCCGGATAGGTAAAAATCATCTCCATAAGCATGGCGCCTCCGAACATGGTTCCCAGTTGTAATGCAAGGGTTGTCATCTGAGGCAGCAGAACATTTGGCAGAATATAGCCGGAAGTAATCCTGTTTCTGCTTAAGCCCTTGAGTCTGGCAAAAAAGATATAATCTTCTTCTGCGGCGGCAGTGGCGACAGACTTCATACTGATAACCCACCAGCCGAACCCATTGATTATAATAGACAAGGCAGGCAGAAAAGAGTTCTTAATTATGGAAATCAAGTAGGAAATATCGGTGATAGAACCGTTAAATGAATACCCCAGTGGAAAAAGGGGTATGAGATAACAAAAGAATATTACAAGAATAAGGCCCAAAATATAGTAGGGAATTGGATAAAAAACAATCGCCAGGGATTCCAATATCCTTGAATACCCCTTGTCTTTGTGTATTGCCGCGATTAAGCCGATGGCGTTTCCAAAAATAAAAGCGATTATGGTAGACACCAGAAGCAGGCCGCAGGTCCAGGGCAGGGCGCGGCCCACCAGTTCCATAACCGGTGTAGGAAAGAACGCCAGAGAAGGCCCAAAATCATGGGTGAATATAACCCGTTTTAAGAACCCAAGGTACTGGCTGAAAACAGACCCCTCAAGCCCGAAAAGGGCGTTCAGGGAGTCCCGGATCCCCTGCACGGCATCGGGACTTACATTCCCCATGGAAAGCATCCTGCCTACCATGTTATCAACCGGATTTGATGGCAAGAAACGGGGAATAAAAAAAACAGCGGTAACCCCGATCAAGATAACCCCGAAAAAGGTTATAAGTCTTGACAACAGGAATTTCAAAAAATGCATGGTATCATCCTCATCCAGTCATCAGGCGAGAAGCCGGACCGGCTCCCTGCGGGAACCCGGCGGTTCACTTATTTTACGCCGGTGGGGCGGTAACGGGGCAGATAGGTTCTGAACTGATCCCACCACCACCAGGGGCCTTCAAAGGGGTTATCCGCGGACTGGTAGCCTGTCCAGTACGTGGTATTAACCGGCACTATTTTTGTCGTTCCTACCATATTATTCATGGGCATTTGCCTTACCATTTCCTGGAAAATCTCCGTGAGCTTTTGGATAACCTGGGGATTATCCGAGGGGAGCGCCAGAAGCTCGTCAAGGCGCTTGTCCACATAGGCGTTCTTGAACCGCGCGATATTGATAGAGTATTCCCCATTGGGCCTATAAAACCTGGAATGCCAGCCGAGCATATTTGTTGTCATATCCACCATGGTGGGAGTAGTCGGCCAGAAAACACCCACTTCATAAAGACCGTTGTACTGGGATGCGCCCCATGTGGCAGAATCAACACCCCGTGCTTCCACGTCAATACCAAACTTCCGCCAGCTGTCCGCGACGGCATAACCCAGCTTGCCGTTCATCGCGGAGTCTGACATAGTTACCAGGCTGATCTTCCAGGGCGTCCCGTCCGGCAGATACCATCTGCCGCCCCTTTGGGAGAAACCATTTTTCGTTAAAAGTTTGGCAGCTTCCACGGTATCATACTTCCACCAACCGATACCAAAGGCGGCAAGCTTCGCCTCCGGTGTGGCCGGAAGATTGGCTACTCCCTGTGCCTTAAGCGCTTCGAGCATCTTGTCCGGGTAGGTATCATCAAAGGGTTTATACCCATCGGCAAGGGCAAAATTCTTAAGCCAGGGCAGCATGGGCTTGTGGTAAGCGTTCATCAGGGGATCCAGAGGAGGCGCCTGAATCGGGGAGAACCGCAGCATGCCGTTACAAATAGAAATAGAAACAGAAATAGTATCCGTCGCCAGGGTAAGCGCCCAGCGGACATCCGGATTATCATAAGGAGCTATGTCGCAGTTAAATACCGTACCCAGCCCGGCAGGATCGTTGGGATTGCCGTACGGGAAGCCGTTAAACCAGGCTTTTACGTTTTTATTTCTTTCCATCAATAAGCTGAGGCTTTCCGGGCTTACGTCCACCATGATGTCGTAATCGTTATTCAGCATGGCCATAACCCGGCGTTCTTCCGTTCCGTAACTGCGGAAGAGTACATATTTCATCTTGGGTTCACCAATGCGTTTACCCGTAAGACCATTTTGCCAGTCCGGCCGTTTTTCAAAAAGGTACCAGGTTCCGCCGGTTTTATCCAGGTCTTTGAGAAGCCAGCAGTCAAGGCCAATGGGGTTTGAATTCCTGAAGGTTTTGGGATCCTGTTTTTCCCAGATATGTTTGGGGAGAACGAAGAACGTGGGGCCCCAGACTGCACTACCCAGACGGGCGGCAAGTTTAGGTTCGGGATTGTTTGTTTCAATCTGCACCGTATGGGCGTCTATTTTGGTTACCCTTTTAAAGAGGTCTTTATAAGCCGCATGGGGTGTCAATTCCGGCGTTTTTAAGACCATTTCCGCGGAATACACCACATCATCGGCGGTAAAATTGACCCCATCGGTCCATTTGATTCCGTCAAGAAGTTTGATAGTAAATTTTGTATAGGTAGCATCTTCGGGTTTGGGCAACTCCGCTGCAAGCTCGGGGTAGACTTCGCCTTTCATGGAATCAATCTGATAAAGACCGGTTAGCAGCAACTGGTGGTATCCGCCGCTCGAAGACCAGCCTGGCAGAAGCGGGTTGAACTGGGTAGGATCGGCGATTATTCCGTCCATGTTGTCCACGATAAGAGTTTCTGCCCTTGGAGTGCCGACATCCGTCATCTTTGCAGACCCACCGGAAGATCCGGCCGTTCCCTGGGAACCGCCTCCTGCAAACAGAGGCCCGCAAACGACAGCCGCCGCCATCATAAGAACGGCAAGTACCAACGCTTTTTTCCTCATCACTTTTCCTCCAAAATAAAATGTGATTAGGAAGATGAGCCAGTTTCAAAACCCGGTTGGTTTTTCACTGGCTCTTGCAGTTTCTCAGGCTAAAGCCTTGCGAAACTGCGTTTTTCAAGGTTGCTGTTTCAAAACTGAAGTTTTGAAACAGCCTCAGATGAATACAACTTCCTAACTGAGATATTATTGCCTTATAAATATTGATATGTCAAGAAAAATTTTATAAATTTATGTAATTTTTATTTAATCATTACAGTTTTTCATTATTATTTGGATGGTATTCCCTATTCTTTATAGTTTTTTCTGCCGGGGTTCGGGGTATGCGCCGGTTTCCTGTTTGGCAATCAGAACCTTACACAGTTCAGAACCCATGGAATAAAACGAGGGACCTACGCTTTTTACGGGGCTGAGGCCATGATAATTAAAGGTTTCTTCTTCGCAGTCGTAGACCAAAAAGTTGTCGTTTTTAACGGGGATTTTGTACTGTATGAATTTCGCACCCACGATGTAATTGGAAGAATAATCAATGGAATATACGGCGCAGCGGGAATTGAAGTTATGGAAAAACGTATCTATGGCCGTCATGGAACCGCTGTCTGCCAGATGGATGTACCGCACATCATCACAGTCATCCTTAATGGCTTCTAACATCCCTTCATAACGGCGGTTTCTCTTTCGGGGATAGTACCCTACCACCAGGAAACGGCGGTATCCCCGGTCTACAAAAATCCGGCCCGCTTCCTTGGCGTGGCGGAAATTATCCGTCTGAACCACCGGCAGGATGGGGAGTTCGTCCAGGATAATATCGGTAACAATATCCCTGCCCTCCCGCATAACGTGGTAAAAAGGAAGGGCGGAATTGTTGAAATACAGGGCGATGATACCATCGGCATCCAGGGACAGGAGGTAATCCCCAAAACCCAGGGAACTGATATCCATATCCGGTATGGGTTCAAACCGTGCGGAAACCCCTTTTTCATCGGCGGTTTCCCGGATGCCCTTGAAAAGGGCTTCGTTAAACCGCGTATCAGTCCTCGCCGAAACCACCGCTATTTTATACCCGTCCAGCTTCTTCCGGGGCCGCAGGGCGTCAATGGTTATTCCGGCCTTTCGTTTTACGGTTATATACCCGTACTCCTCAAGCTTTTTGACCCCCCGCTGGGCGGTCTGTATACTTACCTGGTATTTCTCCGCCATTTGGCGGATCGACAGGTATTTATCCCCCGGCTGGTAGTGGTTCTTAATATCCCTGACGGTGGCATGAAAAAAGGCGTCAAATACTTTTTTTGGCATTATTAATCCTTATTTGTTATGATTAAATATGCCGTACTATTGTCTTTAATACAATAGGCCGCTTTAGGCTGCTATGAACTTGTCAACGCCCGGGAATGGCTTAAATGACCAATTTACCTTTTTTGCCTTCTGCTCATTTAATTGACTGCGCAGCGGTCTACTTTGGGGTGGTTGCTTTCTATTGTGGGGCAAGTTTAGCTGCTTGCGGGCGGGGTATGCTGATGTATCCGGCTGCTTATAGGGGGTATCCATCGCTGGATAAACCGCTTTTTAAGCCGGGGAGCCAGCGATTTGCCTGTATTGCCGCCGGTATGCGGTGGGACTCGTGCCGCAGGTCTTTTTGAAGGTCCTGATAAAGTTCTCTTGGCTCTCAAAGCCCAGGGAATAGCTAATCTCATAGATGCGCATATCGGAGTTTTGCAGCAGATGTTTCGCAAAACGCATTTGATTATCGCGGACTATTTCTTTATATGTTTTTCCCGAGACGGCCTTGATGAGCCGTGAGCAATAGGACTTTTCAAGATTGAAATGCTGGGCGAGTTTCGCCAGCGACAGGGTTCTGAAGTTTTCATTGATATACATGATCATGTCCCAGTGTTTGTTTTTGACCGCCCTCGGTCCGTTTTTCCCAACAATTGCCTTGTTACCATAGCGCCGTAAGACAAGGAAGAAAAAAATTTTAATTTGGTTTTCCATAATACGGTTTGTAAACGGATCGTCTGTCTTTTGTTCGATAAGCATATCAAAGAGCATATCAAGGAGTTCATTGTCCTTGTCGATATTAATAATAATGTACTGACTGGAGTTAAAGGCGTAAAGCCCTTCAGTAAAAAAACGTCCAAGCAGATTATCCGCGGTAAGCAGGTCAACACCAAACACGTCAAAGGTATTTTTGCGAATAAGAAAATAGATAACAATACTGTCATCAAATATTTCCACGGTGTGATTGGTCAACGGCGGTATAAAACAGAGGCTGCCTTCATGAAAATTGATGCGCTCTCCGCCTATGGCACTGACACAAGCGCCTGAAAGGCAGTAAAAAATTTCGAAAAAATCATGGGAATGGACAAAAGCCGGGTAGTAACGGTCATGTTTTTTAAAAAAGACGTTCCGGTCAGGAAGCTGTTTAGGAAAGAATAACTTCTGCGGCTTCATGGAGGATCCGCCCAATGTCAGGAAAAGATGGTTTATCCCTTGGGCTTTTGCCGGAAGCCCCTCGTCATAACGGTCGATTTCCCAATTTATCAGGGATTCCCTGCTGATGGATTTGAGGTGAGCCATGAGCGCTGTCTGGTCATTACCCAGTTCATAGCAGCGTTTAAAAAAAAGCTCCTTATCGTTATAACGCCTAAGTTCCTCCAGAATGGCGAGGGCTTCCTGCTTCATGGTCCAATTGTTCCAGAAACCACAAAAAAAGTCAATATATAAGTCAATTTTTGTCATTGCGTATTGCATATACCCGGATAATAATAACAGATCGCTGCCTCTATACCGTTGCGGAGGCCGGCAGTCAAAAAAGCACGGTAAAGGAGTAATGTATGAAGTTAAAATTCGGGTTAATCGCTTTGGTATTACTGGGGGTTCTGCTTCCAAACCTGTTCGCACGGGGCGGGAGCCAAACCGGCAGTACGACCGGGAAAACAACGATAACCGTATGGGAGCACGAGAACAGTTTTGAAGAAAGCCTCAAGCAGGTGATTGCGGGTTTTGAAAAAAAATATCCAAATATCACCGTCGCCTATGAACTCAAGTCGACTGATTATTACAGTGTTCTGAATACGGCGCTATCCTCCGGGGCGGGTCCCGATCTTTTTTGGACCCATGGAACAAATACCGGAAACATGGCGGAATATGTTAAAAACAACGTCCTGCTTGATCTCACGGGGAAAGTGGATTATTCCACTATACCCGCCTCGGCTCTGAGCATTTCTGATATTGGCGGAAAACGATATTCAGTTCCCTGGTTGATGATGGATACCCGGGCCGTGTATTACAATGTGGATATGTTTAACCAGCATGGCTGGGCAGTGCCAAAAACCTTTGCTGAATTTGAGGCGCTGCTCCCGAAAATCAAAGATGCGGGGATTATTCCTATTTCGCTCTCCCCCAATGACTCCTGGTCACTGCTCTTTGCTTTTGAGCCTATCCTTTCCGGTTTTGATCCTGCATACACCAGGAGCCTGGCGAACTATCCGGTATCCGTAACGGCCAAACCGGTAAGTGATGTCCTTACCAAGATGCTTGATTGGGCGGACAAAGGTTACTTCGGCGCAAACTGGCTCGGGGTAATCAATAGCAACGCCCAGATCCTGGCCTTTACCACCGGGAAGGCTGCCATGAATATTGACGGTTCCTGGGCCGCTTCGACCATCAGTGAAAATAATCCTGCCCTGAACTATAGCGCGTTTTCTATTCCGGCGGCAGACGGTACAACCGGTTTGGTGGGAACCCTATCAAACGGTTTCTCCGTAAACGCTGCTTCCAAGAATTTGGATGCGGCGCTGCTCTTTGCCAATTACTGCGCATCCTTAGAAGCCCAGACGATATGGGTGCAATCCCAGGGCGGCCTGTCCGCGAGTCCGCAAATCAAGTCTTCAACCGCAATCGCGGATGCGATCAGCAGAAGCGGGCAGGGGAATGTTTATACATCCTGGTATGACGTGTTGAATAAGCATTCCAAGAACAGCGAGGCCTGTTCCATCTGGGATCAGGACAGTACTAAGGTTTTTTCAAAAAGCTTAAGTCTTGCTGATCTCCTAAAAAATATCGCGGCCCTGATGGACTAATCGCCGCGGCAGAGGTAATAGGGGACTACCATGAAGCATATTCTTCCCGCGGATGGGGAAAAAAGCTATGAAACAGTCTAAAAATTATATTTTTTTCATCACGCCGGGTTTAGTTCTCTATACCGGCTTTGTGGTGGTCCCTATTCTGTACGTTTTATATTTAAGCTTGTTTGAATGGTCCGGCTTAGGGCCGATGAATTTTATCGGCGTGGAAAACTTTAAAACATTGTTCACAAACAGCCGGGTAGCGCCGGAGATCTTTCATGCCCTGCTGAACAATATGAAGTATTTATTGTGCGTATGGTTTATCATAACACCTTTTCAATATATAGTCGCGTACCTCTTGTTCATCAGGGTTCCCGCGTGGCGGTATATAAAGTTTATGATATTCCTGCCCTATGTCGTAAGTTTAACCATTATTAGTTTTTTTGCCACCTTGATCTTTGATCCAAACATTGGATTATTAAACAGGGCTTTGGAAAGCATGGGACTGGCAGGCGGGGCGTGGTTTGGTGACACCCGCTGGTCATTCAAATTACTGGTTTTTCTGATCCTCTGGCAGGGTGCGGGCTCTGGCATTATGATCTTCTATTCCAATATGCTGGATGTTTCACAGGATATAATGGATGCATGCAGGATTGATGGCTGTAAAGAATGGCAGCGTTTTTTTTACATTTTTCTGCCCCTTTCATTGCCGGCGTGTGCGTCGATTATCACCATGAGTACCATCTGGGCGCTTGCCTTATTTGACCTGCCTTTTATTCTTGGCGGATCCAACGGCGGCGTGTCAGGCTCGCTTGATTTTGTTAATCTGGTTTTTTATCGTTATACCTTTGGTACAGCCATGCGGGGAAAATCAGACCTTGGCTTTGGGGCTTCCATTTGCTCGGTTATGTTCGTAGTTATGATGGTGATAACTTTTATTCAAAATAAAGTGTTGTCAAGGTTTGAGTATGAAAACTAAAGAGAATGACGCGGTGAAACTGTCCATAAAGAATCAGCGGGAAGGAGTTGAGATCCTATCCCCTGTTGCAAAAACAGTCAGAACAGTTCTCTCGGGTGTATTGGTGATTTATACCGGTTTAATTGTCTTTGTGGTCATCGTTACCCTCCTTGACTCATTTAAGACAAAAACGGATTTGATTACCAATTTTACCGGCCTCCCCCGGGTGTTTTCTTTTGATAGTTACCATGCAGTATTGTTTGATGACGATTTTCTGCTTTATTTCAGGAACAGCCTGATATTGGTCATAGCCGGAACCGGCGGCTGTGTTCTTCTTTCCGCATTGACCGCTTATGGTATCGCGCGATATGATTTTAAGGGAAAGATATTTCTTTCCAGTTATTTGTTCCTGGGCATGATGGTGCCGGTACAGGTAAGCATTCTGCCGGTGTTTCTGATTTTGAAGAACCTGCATTTGCTTAATAATTTACTGGGACTGATTCTTGTGTATATTTCCACTATATCCATGTGCTGCCTGGTATTCCAAAAATTCTTCCATACCATTCCAAAGGCCCTGGAAGAATCAGCCCGGCTGGATGGGGCGGGAGACCTGAGAATCTTTTTAAGGATTATCATGCCGGTGTCCAAGCCGGTAATACTCTCAATGGCCTTGATTAACGGAATAATCCACTGGAATGATTTCTATATGCCTATGGTCTTACTCGGAAGCCGCGCGACGAAAACATTAACCCTTGCTATCTACCAGTATGTAGGGCGGTTCGCGAAATATATGAGTGAATCAATGGCGGCGGTGGTGATTACCTTAATACCGGTTATCATTTTATACTTTCTATTCTCAAATCAGATGGTGCTGGGTCTTACGGGCGGCGCCGTAAAGGAATAAACGAACATGGATGCTCCTTTTATTGCGGCAAAAACACCAATCCAATGCCCGGTGCTGCGCAAGTCTTTTACCCTGCGGGGCGGCGTCAAGGCGGCGCGTCTTTCCATCACCGGCCTGGGCCTGTACCGGGCCTTTATCAATAATAAGCGGGTTGGAAACGATTACCTTACTCCCGGTTTTAATGACTATGATGCCTATCTCCGTTATCAGACTTACGATGTCAGCGCCATGGTAGAAACAGATACTACTATCGAAGTATATTTGGGCGATGGCTGGTATAAGGGCCGTTTTGGCCTTAACGGGCACAGCGGTAATATTTGGGGCAGTAAGTATCTTCTGGCGGTGGAGCTTTCCATAACAGCCGAAGACGGCAGCAGTACCGTAATCAAAACCGATGAGACCTGGACCGCGGCCGAGTCCTTTATTCGGGAAACCTCTATCTATGACGGCGAGTTTCAGGATCGCACGATGGATTCAACGCAGCGTACCGCCTGTGAAATGGTAAAAACCCATTATAATGTCATCCCCTATACCGGCGCTCCAATGGTTGAAAAACACCTCCTTAAACCGGAGTTGTATATTTCTCCGAAAGGCGAGCGGATACTCGACTTTAAGCAGAATATGGTGGGGGTCTGCCGCTTTGTCTGCAGCGCTCCAAAAGGCACGGCCGTAACACTGCGTTTTGGCGAGACGTTGCAGGACGGTTGTTTTTATAACGCCAACTACCGGAGCGCAAAGGCGGAATTTGTATATATATCCGATGGTAAGGCCAGGATTGTTGAGCCGTATTTTACCTATTATGGCTTCCGCTATGTTACTGTTGAAGGTATAGAAACAGTGAACCCCCATGATTTTTCCGGTGTGGTTATTTATTCGGATTTGCCTGAAACGCTGCGGGTGGAAACCTCCGCCCCCAAAATCAACCGCCTCATTCAAAACGCGGTTTGGGCACAGCGGGGTAACTTCCTTGATATTCCTACAGACTGTCCCCAGCGGGACGAGCGGCTTGGTTGGACAGGCGACACGCAGGTTTTTTCCGGAACTGCCTGTTACCACATGAACTGCCTGGCGTTCTATGCGAAGTTTCTGGATGACCTCCGCGCTGATCAAATTATGTATTACCAGGGGAATATACCCATGTACAGTCCCTCCCTTAAAGGCAATCCGAAAAGCGGAGGCGCGGTTTGGGCTGACGCGGCCACTATCGTATCCTGGAATATTTATACGCACTACGGGGATCGGGAACAACTGCGGAAGAACTATCCGCTTATGCGTGATTATGTCGAAACGCTCATTGCCAGCGACACCCGCGATAATGCCGGGCACCTTCTTATTAAAGATTTCACCTTTGGAGACTGGGTCGCTCTAGATGGCGCAACCTCCAATAGCGTTATGGGCGGCACTGACGCAACCTTTATTCGGAGCGTTTATTATTACAACAGCGTAAGTATCTGCGGCAGGGCTGCCGGTGTGCTGGGGTTTCATGATGACGCGGAACGTTATGCCGCCCTGGCGGAACAGATTAAGGCGGCGATTCTAAAAGAATTTTTTACAGAAAGCGGAAGACTTGGCCTGGAAACACAGACATCTTATGTTCTTTCTCTTTATTATGACATTTATAAAGACAAGGAAAAAGTGATTGAAGGTTTTAAAGCGCGGCTGGCGAAGGATTTATACCGTATTAAAACCGGCTTCACCGGAACTTCCCTCATGCTGCCCGCGCTCATGGATGCAGGTATGGTAAACGATGCCTACAGAATCCTCTTTAACGAAGCGTTCCCGGGCTGGCTCTACGCGGTGAACCTTGGGGCAACAACCATATGGGAACGCTGGAATTCCCTGCTTCCCGATGGCAGGGTCAGCGGTACCGGCATGAATTCCCTGAATCATTATAGTGCCGGTTCGGTCTGCGAAGCTATTTATTCGCGAATGGCCGGTTTGCGCTGTACCGCGCCGGGCTGGAAAGAAGCTGTCATTGCGCCGCAGCCGAATTACCGGCTTAAGCGCATCAGCCTTGAATTTGATTCTCCCAGCGGGACCTATAAAACAGCATGGGAACTCTGCGCGGACAACAGTTTTGAAATGCGTGTCACTATTCCGGCGGGCGCGAAGGCGGTGATTATACGGCCCGGACATCCGGAACAGGAGCGTATTGAAGTCAGCGGCGGCGACTATCAGTACCGGTATACCCCGGTATCAAATTTTTTCTATCCTTTCTCAAAAAAAACTCCGGTTCTTGACCTCATTGCCAGCGAGGCTGCCAGAGAGATATTAACGCAAAAACTGCCACGCCTCTGCAAATGGATCAGCGGAGAAAACGAGGAATTTTTAAGTTTCCCCCTGGAGGAGATTCCGGGTCTGGTCGCAGAATTTGGCAATAGTGTCGAGGCAGTAGTAGACGAAGTTGATTCCCTTCTTAAAACCATAGCCGGTTAGCACCAAAGCAGTAGCCTTTTTACCGCTTTACCCGTAAAATAAGGACCATGAAGGATATGCAGACCGTCTTGGTGGTGGATGATGAAGTAAAGATCCTCAGTTTGGTAAGGTCCTATCTGGAAATAAACGGGTATGCCGTCTTTTGTGCCAAAAACGGCAGGGAGGGCATGGAATTTTTTGAGAGCCGCCGGAGTTCGCGGAATCCGGTTTCGCTGATACTCCTGGACCTTATGCTGCCCGATTTTTCAGGCGAAGAATTTTGTAAAAAAGTGCGGCAGGACTCTGATGTTCCTATCATTATGATCACCGCCAAGGTTGAGGAAGAAAACATAATCCACGGTCTTAACATCGGCGCCGATGATTATGTAACCAAACCCTTTAGCCCCCGGCAGCTTATGGCGCGGGTCGAAGCGGCCCTGCGGAGAAGCAGCGGCAGAAAGACGCCCCAAAATTTTCTTTACTATGATGATTTAATCGTCGATACCGAAAAGCGGATGGTCAGCCGGAACGGGAAGGCGGTTAACCTTACCCGCGATGAGTACCATATCCTTACCCTGCTCATGTCCCGCCAGGCAAAAATATTTACCCGCGAAGAAATTCTTGCAGCGATAAAAGGCGCTGATTATGACGGCTTTGATCGTTCGGTGGACACCCACATAAAAAAAATCCGGGCAAAAATCGAGGATGATCCTAAAGCGCCGAAATACATCATCACCGTCTACGGTATGGGATACCGCCTGGGGGACCTATGAAACGAAATTTCACCATAAGCCTTCAACACCGCCTGACCCTTACCTATGCCTTGTTTATCGGCGCGGCCCTTGGAATTTTAACCCTGGCAATAAATAGGTTCACCGGCATAACCTTTAACGCGCTGATTAAAGAAAACATCAGTGAGCGAAGCGGAGAAATCGTCCGGGCCATCGAAGCCCTGTATAAGCCCCTGGAAGGGGGCTTCGATGCCATCGTCACCGAGGCGATAGGGATGTACTTTGTCCATGAGGGGTATATTGTAACCGTGGAAGATGCGGGGGGAGAACCGGTATGGGATGCCCGTTCCTGTGATATGCGGCAATGTGTGGAGGTGATAAACGACATAACGGTACGGATGGAACAGAATTTCCGTTTAAACGGCGGCATGCAAAAACAGCGGTATCCGGTTTACTATAACAACCGGGTCATCGGGGCGGTGAGTATAGAAACCTACGGTCCTTTTTTTTACAGTGAAACAGAAACCCGGTTTTTAAGCTCCATAAACAGGCTCCTCCTTTTCGCCGGCGCTATCCTTGCCCTGTTAAGCGCCGGCATTGCCTTGCTGCTTTCCCGAAGCATCGCACGGCCGATTCTTAAAGCTGGGGAAGCGGCCCGCAAGATAGCCCAGGTTCACGCGGCCGGGCAGGTACCTTCCGGCGAAGCAAACCCCGAGGGGCTTATCATCAGAATAGACGAGCGCTATAAGACGCGGGAACTCCAGGACCTTTCCCGCTCAATCAACTGTCTTGCGGAAGAATTGGAGGAGGGGGAACGCCGTCAAAAACAGCTCACTTCCGACATCGCCCATGAATTACGCACCCCCCTTACCTGTTTACAGGGAAACATAGAAGCCATGATTGACGGCGTGTATAAACCGGACCGGGAACATCTTGAAAGCTGTCACGAGGAAATAATACGGCTTACGAATCTGGTTAAGGATCTGAGTATCCTGACCAGCCTTGAGGAGGCCGGAGACATTGCCGGAAAAAAGTTCCTCCCCAGTCCCTACGGGATGTCAACAAATTTGAACAAAACCAATTTTGACCTCGCAAAGCTGGTGCAAATTACGGCGGACCAGTTCAGGGCGGCGGCCCATGAAAAAGGAATAGCGTTACAGCTCCACCTGATCGAAAGCCCCATAAACGCCGATTACGATCGTCTGAAACAGGTGTTTATGAATCTTCTTTCCAACGCGGTAAAATATACCGACTCAGGAAGCATCACCGTCAGCATAGAGCAGGGCCCCCTCCATTGGGATATTATCGTTGCCGATACCGGCATAGGCATACCGGAAAAGGACCTCCCCCATATCTTTGAACGCTTCTACCGTACCGATAAATCCCGGAACCGCAGCACCGGCGGCGCCGGAATCGGCCTTGCGATAGCCGCCGCCATAGTAAGCGCCCACGGCGGCACAATCAGCGTGGAAAGCACCAGCGGAGAAGGCACAGGAAGCCTGTTCCGGGTGCGGCTATAAGGCTCCCTTCATGCCATACCGGGCAGGTTCTTCCTATAACCGGGGATCCACGGCTTCATTTTCCAGGGCCAACAGGGCAAACACACATTCATGAAAACGGTGCAGGGGTTCCTTCCGGACAAAGCGTTCCAGGGCTTCCATGCCCAAGGCAAACTCGGCCAGGGCGAGACGGCGTTTTTTTGCCAGGGAACGGTTTCGCAGGGGATCCGCGTTTTCGGGCATGGTGTATTCGGGGCCGTAGATGAGTCTGAGGTATTCCTGTCCCCGGCATTTGAGGGCGGGTTGGATCAGTTCTGTGCCGCGGCGGGCAATAAAATCCACGGGCTTTACAATCATGCCTTCGCCGCCAAAACCGGTAAGACGGAGCCACCAGTCCGCTGCGGCAGCAAGGGCTTTTTGGTCGTTAAGCTCAACGGTGATGTGGCCGGTGCTTATAAACAGGGGATCGGTTTCCGTCATAAAACGCCGGATGGTCTCCAGGTGGCAGAGATGGGTTTCGTGGTTCCAGACCTTCCCTTCGGTGGCAAGGATATGAAAGGGGGCGACCCGGTAATCGTCCGCCGAGGATACGGTCCGGTGGCAGCGGCGGTAGGCTTCGGTATACCGGTCAAGACATGCCTTGCGCTGTTCAAAACGTTCCAGTACCGCGGCGACATGCATGTCCGCGGGCGGATGGCCCCGCTGTTTTTCGGCAGGTGCCGGGGCCACAGCCGCCGGCCCCCGGATAGAAAGGGCCTGTTGTAAGAGGGCGATACCCGCGGCAAGGCCGTCCCTCCCGGCCCGGCCCACCGGGGCGTACTGTTCCGGGAGGAGCCTGCGGATCTTTGCCGGCGGGGGTAAAATTTCCGCGTCCAGGCACACCCAATCCGTAGCGAATTGTTCCCAAAACCCCGAGCAATCAAGGACCTTCCCCAGGCGTTCCAGGATGGCCTGCTCTGTTGCGGCTTCGGCGGGATCAAAAAAATGCCGCCCTATCCGGGTATAGATGATTCCCGGTGGGCCGTCCGCTGCGCCGAAGCGGTCCAGGGCGGTTTCAGGGCTGCGACAGAGGACGATCACCGCCCGGGCCCCCCCATGCTTCTCCTCACAGACCACCCGGTCAAGGCCGGCCTTCCGGTAATAGGCAAAGGCCTCCTGGGGATGTTCGATAAATTCCGGGAGGGAACTGGTTCTGCAGGGGGACATGGCCGGGGGAAGGTAGATGAGCCACCGGGGATCAGCGGAAAAGCGGCTCATGATTTCAAGGGCCGCGGCGCGGTCCTCCTCATCGATCACCAGGTCGTGATGCAGGGCGGTCCGGATGGTAAGCTCCCTGAGTACGTCTTCAACGGCCGGCAGGGCCCCGGAACTGTGGTTTTGGGATGCGCCGGAACCGGCGGCAGGATCTAATAAGGCGCCGGGGCAAAGCGCGGGCGGTTCGACGCCGGAGCCGCTCCGGGGGAAATTCCCCTGAACAAATACCCCCATTTGGGTAGGGGCGCCCTGGGTTGCGTCTACCTGCCCGATATCCGCAAAACTCACTTCATAACCGTAACGACCGGCAATCCGCTCCGCCCAGAGGCGGAACTGCTCCCGGTTCCACTCAAAACGGTGATCCCGGTGACGGAAATTTGACCGGCCGTAGATCCTATTGTATGCAACGTTGGGGGTGCTTATCACCACCATTCCCGGACGGGCATCGCCAAAGACAAGCGCCGCCAGGGTATCAAGCCGGTTTTCGTCCAGATGTTCTATCACCTCCGCCAAAACAGCGGCATCGTAACCCCTGAACCGCTTGTCCCGGTAGGTGAGGGAGCCTTGAAAGAGGGAAAACCGTTTCTGTTCTGTTTCCGGCAGTTGGTCCAGTTTTAATCGTTTTCGGGCATGTTTCAGGGCGCTGGGGGAAACGTCAACGCCGGTAATCCGGGTAAAGTTTTTTTCTTTCAGTAAAAGCCGCAGCAGATTCCCCTCCCCGCAGCCCAGATCAAGCACCGATTGGGCGCCGTTTTTTTTCAGCACCCCGGCTACCGTTTCCAGCCGCAGCATATTCAGCCGTGGACGGGCCCCATTCGTTGGTTCAAGCGCTGCCCCGGCATCGTTTTTTTCCGTCCGGGCGGGTGAAGGGTCGTCAACCCTTCTTCCCTCCAGCCGGTCAAGGGCGGTATGGGTCAGGACCCACAGGTTCTTGAAATAGCGGCGGGCAATAAGGGCTTTTGCGGGATGATCCGCAAGCCAGCCTTTGCCGTGGTTGAGGAGCTTGTCTATTTCGTCTCCCGCGATCCAATAGTGTTTTTGCTGGTCAAAAACCGGAATAAGCACATAAATATGGTTGAGCAGATCCCGAAGCCGGACCTTTCCCCGGATGGTCAGGTTGAGGTAGGGACTGTTTCCCCATTCGGGAAATTGCTCGTCAAGCAAAACCGGCGCTTCACTTTCCACCTCGTACCCCAGGGGCCCAAATAACAATTTTGGCAGCCGGCCGCCGCCCCGGCAGGGCAGCATAAAAAGCCCCGCACTTAAATCCAGGGGAGTATCCGCCAGTTCCTGTTTTTTGGCGCACCTTCCGGCCAGGGCGGTTCCGTACACGCTGGATATGGCGGTACTCATAAACGACGAACCCGTATAGGGCCGGTCATTCACATAGTCAACGATACCGGGCGATTTTGTCCCCCCCCGGCCCGGATCCGGGGGATCGATGTCGAGGAGCATCGCGGCGGTACAGCGCAAAGGTCCTGTTTCGGGGTAAAACACCTGCACCCGCCCAAACCCCAATTCCATTGTCTGGGGCCGCCCTGGATGCTTGTGGAGCAGGTACCCCAGATCCGTGGGATCTTTGCCGGTATAGGTGATGGTAAACAACATAACCGGATGATACCCTAAATGTTCTTCTTTTGCCATATAACCGGAAAAACCCGCGTTGCCTCATTGAAAAAGTAACCCAAAAGACCCTATGCCACATTTTGGAAAAGTAACCCAAATCAAGGCAGACTATCCGGAACCACTAGTTCCCGGAGGTCAAAATGGGGTTATCCATGAAAGAGAAAAAGGCAGTTACCCGGCAGGTTCGTTCCCACTACCTAAAAGCCGGACGGAAAGAGAAGTCGGCCATTTTGGATGAATTCATCCAGATTACCGGTTACAAAAACCGGAAGTACGCCCTGCATATCCTCAATAAGCCGCAGGCTCCCCTCGTCGTTACAGGCAAGACCGTCAAACTCAAACCGCAGAAAAAAAGACCCGCCAACCGGCAGAGCAAAAAAATCTATACCGATGAGGTCATCGCCTCCCTCCGTCTCATCTGGGCATTCTTCTGGTATAAATGCGGGCGGAAACGAAGTTTCCGAAAGCTCCTCGCTCCCCTCATCCGCCAGCATATGCCCTTCATCGCCTCCTGGCCCGCCTTCGCCATCACGCCGGACATCAGGGAGAAACTCATGAAGATAAGCCCAAGAACCCGCTTTCGCGGGAGAGACCATCGACCGCGCCCTCAAAAAAGACAAGGCTGCCCTCGCCCTCACGGGCAAAAGTCTCACCAAACCGGGAAAATCCCTCAAACGCCTCATCCCCATCCGCACCTTCTACACCTCAGCGGAACGAAAACTCCCCGGTTTTATCCAGATTGACACGGTCCACCATTGCGGTCAGACCACTTCCGGCCAGTATATCCTCACCCTCACCGCCACCGACGTCGCTTCCGGCTGGATATCCCTGTATTCCCTGCTCAACAAGGCCCACCGCTGGACCTTCAACGCACTCAAGGACATCCACGCAACCCTTCCCTTCCCGCTCAGGGAGTTCCACAGCGATAACGGCAGCGAATTTA